>VBHB01000201.1 GCA_005880315.1 Chloroflexota bacterium
TTCGCTGAAGGGCGCGGTCGAAGGCGCGGTCACGGCGCGTGACAAGCTGACCCTCGGCAAGAACGCGCGGCTCAGCGGTGACGTCACGGTCCGCCGGCTGCAGATCGACGACGGCGCGACGCTGAACGGCCATGTTCGGATGGGCGAGTTTGAGCAGCAGGCGTCCGGGCAGTAGGCTTCCGACCCCGGTTCCCGAGGCACACGTCTCCAACGGCCAGCGCAACTCGGTAGTCCTCGGTCCGAAAGATCGTCTTGTCGGGCAGCTCTTCATCGAGGGCGACCTGCGCGTCGCAGGGACTGTCGAGGGCGCGCTCGAGGCGACGGGTGACATAGAGATCGCCGGGGGCGGCAAGGTCAACGGGCAGGTGACGGCCTACAACCGGCTTGTGGTCGGGAGCGAGGCGTCGCTGATCGCCAGCGACGTGCGCGTGGCGCGGCTGACCGTCGAGGACGGCGCAACGTTCAGCGGCCGGGTGTCGATGGGCCCCCACGCCGAGGAACCAGCACCCGTGGCGGTCGAAGAACCGGCGCCGGTCGTAGAACCCACTCCGCAAAAGGGAAAGCGCCGCTAACCAGCCCGTATCCGCGCGTTAGGCGCCTAACGCTGGTATTGCGACCGGTTGACGCGCGCGTTAGGCGCCTAACGCCACCTTCACGAGTGCCCGGCGCACCAGCGTCTCGACGACCTCAGGTTGCCGGTTGATATCTGCGGCTGTAAAGCGCAGCAGCGCGTAGCCGGCATCCATCAAAAGGTTCTGGCGGCGGTTGTCCTCGACCAGGCGCTCACGGTGGTTGGCCCCGTCGTACTCGACCACCAGGCGGGCTGCCGGGTAGTAGAGGTCCGCTCTACCGATCAGTCGACCATCAGCGTCTCGAAGATCCGTCTGGACTTCTGGAGTGGGGAGGCCTGCACGCAACAGGAGCCATCTCAGTCGCGTTTCCATCGGTGATTCCGCTTTCGCCCCGAGCGGAGCCAACGAACGCAGACGGCGAACGCCGGGCCGGCCTCTCGCGTCGCTCGCGTATCGGACGAGAGCCGGGACGGTAGTCAGGTTCCCGCTGACCGCCATGTCGATCGTCACGAGAGCTTCCACATCAGATTGCCGGCAGCACAGATCAAGCAAAGTGCGGTGGATTGCCGTGGATTGAAGTCCGCGGACCTCGACGACTTCGAATTCCTGGAGCTGGCAGCGGTGCACCTTGAGGCCAACCCTCGAATGCACGGCGGACGGGTTGGGAAGGATCACCTCAACCGGGCGAGCCGGCTCTACATCGAGACCGAGCAGCCACGCTGCTGTGGACCCGGCGAACACTGCGTTGGGTGGTAGCAGCCTGCCCCAGGCCGAAATGAGCTCCGATTGGTCCTCTCTGGCGCCGTTCCAGCAATAGAGCTCAGTTCCCAGGTGCTTCCATGACTTGCTTGCCAAGGTATGCCGGCTCAACCCGGCGATCCGCGCATCCCCAAGAGTGAATGGACCGCGTCTCAGTTGAACGGGAATGAGCTGTGAGTGGGCCATCCACGAAAGGGTGGGCAACTCGGGCGGCATTGCCAACCCATCCCGTTAAGCCGGCGTGGAGGTGCGTTAGGCGCCAAACGCCCCTTTGGCTTCGGACGATGGCCGCGTTAGGCGCCTAACGCGCTCAATCGTGGCCCGTGGTTACTTCTTTTTCGCGGTTTTGGCCGGCATCTTGCGCGTCTCTTCCAACGCGCGCTTGATCAGCGCGGTCGGTGGTTGGGCCCGCCAGTCTCCTGGGACCACGACGTAGCCGCCCATCTTGTGCCCGGCCATCGGCTCGAAGTCCCGGCCGCCCTGCTTTTTGACCCTTGCGATCTCGTCCTCGGGCAGGCGGACCATCAGCTCCTCGCCGAAGATGCCGCAGAACATGTTGCCGTTCACGAACGCGGACAGCTGGCCGAACATCGGCTTCAGGATGATCCCCGGACCATCCGGCACGACCCTGGCGAAGGCGGCCTTTGCCTCCTCGCTGGGCTTCGGCATCTTCATCGGTCCGCGCGGCGCCGGGTTCACGCCAGGGATCGTAGTACGCTCTCCGGGTTCCCGGAAGCACATGTGGGAGGCGTGTCCATGAGCTGGACCATCGAGGGGACCTATTTCGAGGGCTGCAACCGCACCTTCGCGTGCCCCTGCCTCAAAGCTTTCGGCATGGAGTTCGACAACAGCGGCAAGAGCGCTTTCTCGGCGCCTTACCGCTGGTCTGCCTGAGCCGGGTCGTGCAGCAGGTCGCGCGGCTGCCGAGGCCGCTGAGTGCAGCGATCGTCGCGGTTCTACTGGTTTGTGCTGCGGCGGCCTGGCTCATCATCATCAGCCAGGCGGGGTCGATGCGGATGGGCGGGATCGCCACGATGGGCGCCGCGCTGTTCCTCATCACATGGCTCGTGATGATGGTCGCGATGATGTTTCCGTCGGTCGCGCCGATGACGCTCGCCTTCGCTTCCGTGACGCGCGCAAGGGGTGAAGGCACGCTGCCGACTGCCGTGTTCGTCCTCGGCTACTTGATGGTATGGACGGCGGTGGGCCTCGTGCCTCTCGGCGTGCTCCAGGCCTTGAACCAGGTCTGGATGACACAGCCGTCGTGGCTGCCGCGAGTTGGTGGAGCCGTGATCATCCTCGCGGGGATCTATCAGTTCACGCCGCTCAAGGACGGGTGTCTTCGCGCGTGCCGGTCGCCGCTGGGCTTCGTCATCAACCACAACTTCGGCGGAGGGCCGCTCGCGGCTGTGCGCGCGGGTGCGTCACACGGCCTCTACTGCTTGGGCTGCTGCTGGGCGCTGATGGCGGTCCTCGCGGTGCTCGGGCTGATGAACATCGCCTGGATGGCCGTGATCGCCGCGATCTTCTTCATCGAAAAGAACGTGCGCCGTGGCGAGCTGCTGCCTCGGATCGTGGGGGTGGCGTGCATCGCAGGCGGGCTGGCGGTCCTGGTCTGGCCAGCTCTTCTGTGACCTCGGCCTGGCGCGCCGCCGGCATCTAGTTCGAATCGTGCAACTGCGATGCGATCTGTCCCTCCACAGCACCGGCGGCGCGGACGGTGGGTGGCACCGAGGTGTACGCGAGCCTGCTCGCCGTCCATGAGTCGGGATTCGAGTTTCGCTACTCGGGCGTGTGCGGCTCCACGACGAGCTTCGACTACCGCGCGGACTAAAGGGCGAGGCGGGCGGCTGGCGCTGTGCCAGCCGCCACAGGCATTACGGCAGTTTGTTGACCTGGATGTTCAGTTCCACGCCGGGTCCGGGATGGAAGGAGAAGTGTCCGGGCACGGCCGGGATTCCCGTGTCACAGATGAATCCCGGGCAAGGCGAGGGAATCGGGATCGGAATCCCGGTCGGGCCGGGGGCGCCTGGACCGGAGAGGGTCAGTGTTCCGCTCGTGACGAGGAAGTCGGGAGCACCCGGGGGAAAGACGAACGGGCTCCCTGATTGGATGACCCAGTTGGTCACGTCGTAGCTGATGTGGAACGTGGTGCCTGGCCCGGAGTACGTTGTGATCTGACAGTCCGCGGTCGTCCCCGTTGTGCCGACAGCCGAGCTTCCATCGCTGCCGCCAAATGCGCACCATCCCCAAAAACCGGAGGCCCCTTTCGACGGCGCCGGGCCGAATGGGCAAGCAGACTGGCTGCTGCATGTGCCCGAGAAGGCGGTCTGCCATTGGTCCGCCCGGCCGTACGCGGAAGCCGATGAGGTGGCTGCCACCAGGAACAAAAGGCTCAGACCGAGGCTGACGCTGAGCGTACGTGCGAGTCTTCGCGGCATGGTCTTCCCTCCATTGCGCTCGACTGCTTAAAGTTGGTTGAAATAGAGCACTCCAGGCTTGGCCTGTCAAGAGGCTGGATCGTCCTTGGGGATGAGGTCAAAAATCGGTCTTGCGGCTGAAGACCGGTCGCCCTGAAAAAACTAAGTTGGCGGGCATGAAAAAGCTTCTGTACGCAGGCATCGTCGGTCCGCCTCTCTTCATCGTCGTTTTCCTGTTCGAAGGATTCACGCGACCCGGCTACAGCCAGTGGCGGCATTACGTCAGCCAGCTGGCAACCGGCGACGGCGGTTGGATGCAGGTCGTCAACTTTCTTGTGTGCGGCACGCTGGTCATCGCGTTTGCGGTCGGTTTGAGGTCCGCGCTGCGGGGTAGCCGCGGCTCGATCGGCGGGCCGGTGCTCATCGGGTTCTTCGGGTCAGCTCTCTTGGTCGCAGGCGTCTTCGTCACCGACCCCGCGCTCGGCTACCCCGTGGGCGCATCCATGGTGCACACCGTGCACGGGATGATCCACGGCCTCGCTGGTCTCGCCGCCTTCACCCTCTTGCCAGCCGCTGCATTCGTGATGGCCTGGCACTTCTCGAGCGCACCCGGCTCGCGCCGCTGGGCGCTCTATTCGGTCGGAGTCGGGACCCTGCTCGTCGTGATGTTCATCGCCAGCACGACCGTGTCGACCCTGGACGAGCGCGGCCTCTGGCCGAACGCGCCCACCGGGTTCCTGCAGCGCATCGCGATCATCGGTGGCTGGACGTGGATCGCGATGCTGGCGCTGCATTTGCTCCGGACTCCACGCGCGTTGACTGCGGGCCTCGGGCGACAGTCAGGTGCGCAGGTGACCGTCGCGGTCTAGCCCGCGCCGTTTCAACCGCTCAGGGGCGCAGGATGCAGCCTTGCGGGGCCGTGCCCGTGTCCTGGAAGCGACGATCGCTCGAGTTGATCGATGACTGGGGGCTGGAAATGTCCCCGATGAGCGACACGTTTCCGGACGCGCTTGCCGGGTTCGTGCTGTCCGTGGACAAGAGCACCTGGTGGAACGAGCCGCAATCGGAGATCGCTGTGTTCTGAATGGAGGCCAACGGCCCTGTGGCCGTCCAGGTGAGGTCGGCCGTGAACGAGGTGAAAGGCCCGTTGCTGAAACCTGCACAGGCAGGGGTGGTCTGATCGATCACGGCGTGAACCGACGCGCTCGACAGGCCGCTGCCAAACGTGAACGTGTTGGGGGACTGAAGGGCGAAGCACAAGAAGAAGGACGGGAAGCCGAAAAAGGAGGCGACCGTAAGCTCCGTTTCTTTGAACGTGGTTGGCGGAGTTCCAGTCGGTCTGTTGAGTTTGGTCACGGTAGCGAGGCTCACAAAACCGCCGGGGAAGTTCGCCGCGGCGATCTGCTCGGCGATCTCGAATCCGCCGCTGCCTGTCGGTCCCGGGCCGGCGCCCTTGCCTCCGCCGCCGAGCCCCTGCGGTGAACAGGTGTCGAGGGCGACGCCCTGGGCGTGCCAGCGCTGGTCGTTGCTGCCCAGGTTTCCGCTCTCGCCCGGAATTGAGCTGCTGCCAAACAGGGACGTGACGGCGCTGTCGGTCGCGTTGGCATTGCTGTTGAGGGTGTGCACCTCGGCGTTGTAACCGGCGCACGAGTAGATGCTCGTCTTGGTGGTCGTTCCCACCGGACTGATGCCGGACCACGAGACATTGAGGGTGAAAGCGGGAAGTCCAGAAATCGGGCGGTCCGGGCATGGCTGCGAGGTTGCCGGGTCGAAGGCAGTGTTGAGCAGGGCTGAGCTGAGACCCGAAATGGTGAAGTCGGACGGGCCGGCCGCGATGAAGCAGGCGCTTCCGCACACGAAGTTCGAATCGCAAGTGTCGACCTCTACGTCCGTCTCACGGGTCGTCGTCGATGGTCCAACCGCGGGCTTCGCCACGGTTGTCGTATCCGTGACGGTTACGCTGAGGTTCGAGACGGTCGCGGTGCAGCACACGAAGTAGTCCGCGGAGCGAGTCGTGATGTGGTAATTGCCTGCAGGCAGCAATGTGTTCCCGGGTATGAACGCGGATGAGGTGCCCGCGAAGGCGAGCTGGGCGATCAGGACGATTGGAACCGCCACCGGTAGTCGCTTGAGCAGCTGCATCGATGCCCTCCCGCTAAGGCGGCGAGCGCAGCGCCGCGACGAGCTAATTCAGCACTTTTTAAGTGTAAACAGGGGTGTGTTTTTGACGGCCGGGCGAAGTCGACTCGGCTGGTATCTACCTCTCGCGGCGCCCCCGACGCTGCTGGGCGCGTTTCACGGCGATCTCGTAGGCCTCACGTAAGAGAGGTTTGACGGTCTCGAACGTCGTGTCACCGGGGTTCAGGACGCACACAAAGTGGTTCGGCCCGTACACCGGGTGCGGCATGAGGCGATCGAGCTGCGTGAAGTCGTGCTCATCTTCCGCACCGAATAGCTTCGCGAACGTCTCCTTGCTGACCCCGACGTTCAAGCGAAACACGCCTGGACGATTCAGGTTTGAGGCGTTGTCGAAGTCTCCGTAATCCTGCGTGACGATAGTCGCGAACGGAAAGCGCTTTGGCTCGGGGAGGTTGCGATCCGGGTCGTAGATGAAGAAGGAATCGCCCCAGGCAACTTCGGGAGCGCCGTTCTCCTTCGACGCGACGACGACGTCAACTCCGGCGAACGTCGTCTCTATGTAGCGAGTGATCCCGGCCTCATCCAATCGCAGACCTCCTGGAGGATGGTATGAAACCGGCCGAACAAGTCAGATCGTTTTCGACTCGACGCCGTTTGTGCGCGAGACGCCAGGTCTCTAGACGAACGACTTAGAAGCGCTCCACCCAGCGGGCCCGCCATTCGGCTGGCTCAGGGTGGGCTGCGAAATAGGAGGTCTGGCGCATGATCTTCCCAGCGCGGAAGTGGAAGATGTCGACTACGTGAGCTGCCGTCACGACAGGTGGTTACAACGCCCGGATCTTCCTTCAGGATCCAAAACCACAAATACCGTAGGCGCCCGGGATAACCCGCATCTGACCCTCGGCGCTGCTGCCGAGGGTCAGGTCGTGATCAGCTGAACGGTGGCGATGCATTTTCATCCGCCTCTCTCGACCTCAGCCTTGAGCTTCACGAGCATCGGCATGACCGAGCGCGATCCAACGGCACCCACTAGCGGCATGAGAAGGCGGCCCGCAGGTTTGTTGGGTTCGAGGTTGATCTCGTGCGTCAAACGCGTGCGGTTGCCGTCCTTCTCCAGGAGATAGCTGCCCGACGAACCGATCACCCAACCCGCCGAGCTGATCGCCTTCCAGGAAACTCGGCTCGGCGGTTCGTATCGCGTCAGCTCGTTGACGTACGGATAGTCGCCCGGGCCGACATGGATCACACCCTCGTAGCGTGTCCCGACACCGGCTGGACCAGTCCCGATCTGGTCCAGACGCTTCAGCGATGGAGCGCGCCAAGCCAACTCGTGGGTGTGGTCATCGAGGTATGCCCATACCTGCTCGATCGGCCGATCGATGACGATGCTGGTTCGAACGTTCATGTGCCCACCTCCGCCATCCGCAAGGATTGAGCCAAGAAATCGATCTTGGGGCTGACGAAATGGCGCCGACACGTGCGGCTTAGATGTTCTTCGCCATCTGAGTCCCGCAGTCGCTACACCCGCCGACGATTCGAGCCGACGATGTCCGTGCAAGTTCCTACTGGTGCGGCCCGGGGCGGCAGAGCGTCGCCGCCCCGGCGTCCGACTCCGACGCTACCGAGCCTGTACGGGCTCCTTTGCTCCCGGCGGCACGTACGCGCCGACCACTGCCTTCGCCTTCTGAAGCACCTGCTGTAGCTGATTGGCTTCGATCAATTTGATCGTTCGCACATTTCGCAGTGCTCCTGTGCTTCCAACCGCTACGGCGATTGCAGCAGCCGCGATGTCATCCGGACATTCCAAGATGACCAGGTAGTCATCGTCTCCGAAAGACCAGTAGATCGTCTCGAGCTTGCCACCCGCTGCTTCAACCGCTCGGCGAACCGGCGCCTCTCTATCGCCAGGATTTTG
>VBHB01000202.1 GCA_005880315.1 Chloroflexota bacterium
CTGGACGACCATCTCCTCTCGCGCCTGGAACGACGCATATAAGGAGAAGAGAAGGGTGATCACCAGCGCCGCGATGCCGACGCCGGTGGCGCTTTCGAAGATGATGGTCAGGCGGGCGCCCAGGCCGGTGGGTACGAAGTCGCCATAGCTGAGCGGCACGATGGTGGTGGCCGAGAAATAAAGCGACTCGCCGAAGTTGTCCAGCATCGGATGGATCTGGCTGCGAAGGCCGTCGAGGATGAGCGCGTACCCCAGCATGAACGCGAGGGCCCACGTCGCGAACATCGCGAGCACCGCGGACGGCCCGAATGTCGCGAGCCAAGCTTCTTTTCGAGCTGGGTTCTGAATCCGCCGGCTGACCCAGCGCCACATGGCCCAGAACCCGAAGAAGAGCAGGCGGACGAGTAGGAAGCGGTTGACGGATGGCCGCGGTAGCACGATCGACCGGAACAGGTCATAGAAGGTCGCAAGGATGAGGACAAGCCCTGCGGCCAGCTCCACCCAGCCGGTCGGTGTCACGCCGGCGCCCCCGATTCCACAGACACGATCCTAAGCTGAGCCCGTGGTACGGAGATGACCGGCTCGTTCACCGCGATCGTCGATTCTCCCGACGGCAGCTTCGAGGTCGCGGCAGATCCACGCGTGTCGCGACGGCAGCGGCGTTGGACCATCACGACCGCCCTCGCAAGCTTGGCGATCGGCGGGGCGCTGGTCGCATACACGACCATCAACGCTCCGGGCGGGGCCCAGATCATCGCCATCGTGCTGTTCGTGGTGATCGCGGTCTTCGCCGTCCTGGGCTGGCTGTCGACGGGAGCGCCGACGTTGAAGGCCGACTCGGACGAGCTCAGCTACCTCGCCCCATTCCGTGACCAGCACATGCCCCGCGCAGAGCTGACGGCCATCCTTCGTGGCGAGGTGTGGTTCCAGGGCCGGAGGTCTTTGTGGCTGAAGAGCTACCTGTTCACGGCCCGGGACGGGAGCATCGCCATCAGGGTCCTGGCTTCGTGGTACGCCCCGGAAGCGATGGCCGCCTTCGCGGCGCGCCTGGGGGTTCCGCTGCGAGGGGAGTTCACCGACCGATACCGCAGCGAGCTTCGAGCTCCCGCCGAACCCGGCTCAGGCGCGCATGCTCCGACTCATCATCGGAGGGAGCGCGCTGCTCACCCTTGTGCTCGCGATCGCTTTTGTTTTTCTGACCGCGGGAAACGAATCGATACCGTGGGCTGTCCGCGTCCTTCCCTTGGTGCTGTTCGCGACCGGCGACACGTTTGCCTGGTTCATGATCAAGCCGCCGGTCCTGAAGGCCGATGCGCTTGAGGTCAGAGTCATCAATCCCCTCTCCGGCCGGCGCATGCCTCGCTCAGACGTGGCCTTCGTATTCCGCGGCCTGCATTCCCAACAGATTCGCGGCGTAGAGACGTGGGACAAGAACTACCTGTTCGCGAACTCCGACGGGCGCGTTGGAGTCTTTGCCTCCGCCTCGTGGTTCGGCGACGAAGGCGTGACGGAATTCGCGGCTCGTCTTGGGGTGCCGATGCGGGGAGACTTCAGCGTGCAGGTCAAAGGCCAGGTACCGTCTGGCCATTGACCCAGCGCGCCAAACCCTGGGCCCCTGCCATGACAAGCGAGCAAGAAAGGCTCCACCCAGGGTCGGGGATGCAGCCATGCGTGCCCGAATGGCGGACTGGAGTCGAGTGGCGAGGAGCGGTTGTTACGCCGCCCCTCGCCTCCGAGCTAGCCGACGTTCTGGATTGTTCCAAACAATCCGTGCTGCTCGCCGCCGATGCCGGCCGCGAAGAACAGCGTGTTCGGGTCGCCTCCAGCGCCGCCGTTGCCGAAACGAAGGCCCCACAGACCTTCGATCTGGATCGGCTTGTTCGTCTCACTCTTGAGCTGCCCGCGGAACACGCCTGAAGGCGTGTAGGCGTTGATCAGCCCGTCACCGAAGTTCCCAACGAGCACGTCGCCGTGGAAGTTGCCAAAGGTCGATGGTGCAAGAACCAATCCCCACGGTGAATTGAGAGTTCCTTGGGTCGCGAAGCGCCGCACGAAGGTACCGTCCGTGCCGAAAATGTCGACGAAGCCGTTGCCCGGACCGGAGACATCGTCATGCCTCTCGGCGTTCTGCTTCGCATAGGTCACGAAGATCTGGCCGCCGATGTTCTCGATGCCGAAAGGCGCAAATCCCGAGGGCAGGTTCGGATCGGTGAACGTCCCGGTCAAGGTGGCCGGGTGAAAGTTCTTGTCGAAGACGTCGACGTGTCCCGAGCGGAAGTTGCTTACGTACAGGTAGTTGTTGCCGCCGGCCGATCCGAGAGTCAGCCCTTTGTAGACGGCGCCATTGGCGCTGTCAGGCACTGCCGAATGATCGACAGCGATCGTGGCGCTGTTGCCTCCAACTGTTGGGTTCCAGCCCGCGATCGTTCCGTCCTCCGTGGCAAACAGGAAAAAGGCCTTGCCTGTCTTGCCGGTTTTGGCGTCGGTGACAAAGAAGTCGGATGTTGTCCTGTTGAAAACGGTTCCGGTCGGTGTCCCGCCCGTCGGCGCGTCAGGCGCGGGAATGGTCACCACGAGGTTGACCGCGGTGCCGTCGCCGTGATACAGGGTCGAGACGCCGGCATTGTTATCCGACACCCAGATGGGGCTCGTGGGGCTCGACGAGAGGCCCCACGGATTGACAAGGTTTGGATCTGTGAATTTCGCCAGCCCGGGCGTGTCGGACACCAGGTTGGTCTGGTGAAACGATCCACGCGGTATCCCGGCATCGACCGGGGCGGCGGCTTGAACCGCGATCAGCGCCACCGCCGCCGCAATGCTCATGGCGGCTCCGAAGAGTCGCCTCCTCACTCCATGTATGTGCATGGACAAACCTCCTCTAACCCACTGACAGCCTTTTCGTTAGCTACCCGGTCGGGTTACATCGGAAATTCAGCTGCTGATCCGTGCTTTCATGAAGCCAGTCCGATACGCGAGGCTTCACATGCCGCGCCGGGGCGGCATCGGCCTGTATAGCCAGGTTGGTCTGCTCCATCGTCTTCTCCTTCTTGTAATCAGGCACGAGAAGGATTCGCGCCCCCAGCCGCGGCGCTTCGAAAGCGCCGCCCAGGAGCGTTACAGGAGGGGGTTACGTTTCGAATTCGCGGCGGCTCAGGGTCGGTGCTATGGTCGCCGCCTGATGAGCATCGCCTTCCTGATCACGTCGTTCATAGTCGTGGTCTCCCCGGGCACCGGCGTCCTCTACACGCTGGCGGCCGGCCTCACCCGCGGATCGCGCGCCGGTGTTATCGCTGCTGTCGGCTGCACACTCGGCATCCTGCCGCAGATGGTGGCGGCGACCCTCGGCCTCTCAGCCCTGCTGCACACGAGCGCCCTCGCGTTTCAGACCTTCAAGTACCTGGGCATCGCTTACCTCTTGTATTTGGCGTGGAGCGTCCTCCGGGAGAAGGGCGCGCTCAGGGTCGACAACGAAATCGCACCGCGCTCGGCGGCTCGGGTGATCGTCACCGCAGTGCTGATCAACCTCCTGAACCCGAAGCTGTCGATCTTCTTCGTCGCCTTCCTGCCTCAGTTCGTGAGCGCCGAAGAATCACATCCGCTCTCGCACATGATGCTTTTGAGTGCCGTCTTCATGCTCATGACGCTTGTGGTGTTCATCGGCTACGGAATGTTTGCCGCCTCGATCCGCGAGCGAGTGGTATCGCGGCCGCGCGTGCTGACCTGGATGCGCCGGTCCTTCGCGGCGGCCTTTGTTGCACTTGGCGCGAGGCTGGCCTTCGCGGATCGCTGAACCGCCAGATTCAGCCATTCGGGCACAGACGGTCGCATCCCCGCCAACGGATGGAGCCGATCCCGCACGGATCATGCGACCAGTCGCTGAGGTTTGCTATCAAGCCACCACCGTCGCGCGACGCTCCGACCGCACAACATCTGCGAGCCGGCTCAGTTGAATGTTTGGGTATTGGGTGGTGGCCTCCGCCGGATCGAAGCACATGTCGGCTGTATCCATTCGAACAGCCGCCTGCATGAGACCGGCGAGGTCTGGTTTGAACGGACGCATCAGCCCTGCGCCCAACCGCAGAGCCGTCAATGGAACGTGCCGAGCCCTCGGCGGCCGTCCACTGCTTGCGGCGATGACTTCGACGATGGCGTTCAAGGTCAGATTCTCAGGCCCGCCGATGTCAAGGGTCTTGCCCCGGAGCCTGCGGTCGGCCACCGCCAGCTCGATGAAGCGGGCAACATCCTGAACTGAAACAAAGTTGATCGGATTCTCACCGCGCCCGAAGACGGTAGCCGCCCCACCCTTGATCAGCGAATCGCCGATGATGCCGGCCCACAACTCCATGAACGGTGTCGGCCGGACGATGGTCCATGCGAGATTGCTCTCCAGCAGACTCTTCTCGGCCATGAACTTCGCGCGGTAGAGCTCCATCGAATGGTCGGAGCTGGCGGCGTGTATTGACACCAGGACGAAGTGCTCGACGCCGGCGGCCGACGCTGCGGCAATCAGGTTCTGATTGCCCCGCATGTCCACCTGCCAAGGTCCGCTGCCGCCCGGACCGAAGCCGGTGACGGCCGAAATCACGGTCTCGACATCAACCATTGCGGACGCCAGCGAAGATCGAACGCGCACGTCTCCCGCCACCAGCTCGACGCCAGCCGGAATGTGTGGGCGAGCTCGAGCTGGATCGCGGGTGAGGACTCGGACACGAGCGCCACCACGAGCCAGACGCTCGGCGAGCGCCGTGCCGAGATGGCCGGTCCCACCGGCAAGCAGGATCATCGTCCGAGTGCCGACTTGACGGCGGCATCGATTCCGACTCCGGTCAGCTCCACTGGTTCCAGGTAGAAGCGCACCGCCGCGAACGCGTCATCGGCGACCTCGAAGATGGAGACGCCGCGCATGAGATGGCGGGCACCGTCGAGCCTTGTGCCGCGCATCTCCCATTCGGTCCAGACGGAATCGCCCTGGCTCACGCAACTAACCATGTCGGCTTCCAGGTTGGGCACGGCGGCAAAAATCTGCGCCCAGTTCTTTCGGACCTGGTCGCGCCCGCGGAATGAGCGAGCCGGATGTATGGGCGTTTCGTTGACAAAGTCGGCTGCAAAGCACCGAGCCATCCCGTCGAGATCGTGCCGGTTGACCGTGTCATGTAGACGGTGGGCAATTGCCAAGCTGGATGATGTGGGGGTGTCCAAGGTGCCTCTCCCTTTGAATGCGCCAGACTGGGTATCTGATCGTTAGACTAAGAGTCTGATGAAAGTAGTTCCAGAAGTCAAGCGGCCGTATCAATCGACCTTGCGAGGGGCGCAAGCCCAATCCACGCGGGAGGCTGTGATCGACGCATCGGCGCGACTCTTTGTCGAGAAGGGTTACGCCGCCACCTCGATCGAGGAAATCGCTGCGGCTGCCGGGGTCAGCCGCGCGACTGTATTCACCTCAGTCGGTGGCAAGGCCAAACTCCTGAAGACCGCCCTGGACGTGGCGATCGTCGGCGACGACGCGCCGATCGCCCTACCCGACCGGCCTCGCTCAAAGTCCATTCGAGCCGAGCCCGATCCCCGCAAATATCTCGCCCTGTATGCGGAGCTGGTGACCGAGATCGACGCCAGGCTGGCCGGCATACATGAGGCGGTCAGGGGCGCGGCGGGCGTCGATCCCGACGCGCGCACGCTGTGGGAGTCCCACCTGGCGCAGCATCGACAAGGCGCAGCCAATGTCATCAGCGATCTGACCCGGAAAGGTGGGATACGCAAGGACCTGGATCCGGAATCTGCAGCCGACATCGTCTGGCTGCTTGGGCCAGGTGTTTATCACATGCTGGTCAACCGCCGGGGCTGGTCACCAGAGCGTTTCCAGGCCTGGCTGACCGAGACCTTCATCAGCCAACTGCTGCCCGCCGAACCTGTACGGTCGCGCCGCGCTGCGCCGATCGTGAGGGGCAGTCGAGCTCGTGCAGCTTCACGACGAAGGCTCTCCAACTGAGCGTGCGCTTTGACTACCAGCAGAGAAAGCGGGAGCGTCGACGCCCCAACTGACGATCCGTCGTGGCACGATGCGGATCCAAGCGGAATCCCAGCCGGGGCCGAATTTTTCCCCGCCCTCTGAGTGCAATTCGGCTCGCCCGCGGACCTCGATTCCACGCGGAGTCCAGGGATCGACGCTCTTGAGATCGTCGACCACCAGAGCGATTTGCGGGTTGGCCTGCAGATCGCGCCATTTCTTTGAGGCGCCCATGCCATGACCTCCAACCTCGATCGCCTCGCCGTCAGCGCTGAGGCGAAAGCCCACCGGGACGACATGCGGCGCGCCATCGCTCCCGATCGTCGCAATCCGGCCCAGCAGTTGCCCACGAAGGTATTCCGTCTCCTTCTCGCTGAAATGGCTCATCGCTGACCTCCTTGAGTTGGGCGTACCGGGCTCACGTCTTCATTGCGCGGTGAACCGACGGGCCACGGCCACTCACGAACGTATGGCCGTCCACACGACAAAGGCGATCACGCCTACGACGACTGTACCCACTGCTGAAAACACCAGTACGCGCTGCGGATCCGCGACCGGACTCCGAGCGGCACCCGGATATCTTCGATTGACCTCACGGACCGACATCACATCGTCATGGCTACCGC
>VBHB01000203.1 GCA_005880315.1 Chloroflexota bacterium
GGTTCAGCTCCTGGCAGCCGGACCGGATCTTCTGTACCTGTTCTGGCCCGTCGTACTGGGGTATCTACGCATCGTCACCCACTCGGCGATTCTGCCCAAGCCGCTCAGCCCCCGCGATGCTGCAAGCAACGTCGAAGCACTACTGAAGCGGGGACACGTCCGCGCGCTGGGCGAGGTGGATGGATTCTGGGATCTGTTCCGAACCACCAGCCGCGATCAGGCGCGCGGCAACGACGTCCCGGACGCACACCTTGTGACTCTGATGAGACAGCACGGCGTGAGGCGGATCTATAGCCGAGACGCGGGGCTTCGCCGATTTGCTGACATCGAGGTCGTCGACCCGTTCACGTCGGCAACGGGCGGCGGACGTCGGTCTCGCGCCTAGCTCGGGCTTATTTCCACACTTCTCCGATCCAGCCGTGGAGCCCAGTCGTTGGGGTTCAGCTCGACTGAGCGTCGAGATCTTCGAAACGATATCGCAGAAACGATAGCGGTTGTCGGCCCGAATCCCGCCGGGGCTACCACTGTTTCAGACCGCCGGGGATACCAGTCCGGAAACGTTGGGAATGTCGGTCCGCACAAAAGATCTCGAGCCACGTTCGTACCGGACGGGGTGGGCGTGAGGTGCGAATCCGCTGACGGGAAACCACGCCTCTACGGCGCTTGTCAGCTCACGAGGTCCCTCGATCTGCAACAGTCCGGAGCGGCGGGCGTCCCCCAGCCGGATCTGGCCCAGGTACATCCTGGTGATGGCTTCGAGATCGGATCGAATCACCAGGTCGTCACCGAAGCCTGGGTCGCTGTAGCAAAGGTCCGGATCGTCACGCTTCAGCACCAGCCAGTAGCGCTTTTTCTCATCCCGAAACTCGAACCGGACAACGCGGCGCCGAGGCGGCAGCTGTTCGGGACGAAGATGTTTCAGGATCCGCCACATCAAGAAATCGCTGTCAAGGTGCTCGGGCTGAATCTCGAGCCATTGTTGGCCCCATATCCCGAGGCCTCGCACCAGCTCGGCGAGGTGGCTTCCTGCTTCGGTGAGGTGGTAGGTCGAACCCCGTCCGCTGACGTTCGGACGGGTCTCTATGACCCCTGCGCGTTCGAGGCTGCGTAATCGCGTGCCCAGCATGCTCGGGGAGATGGAATGGAGACCTTTGAGGATCTCGCTGAAATGACACCGGCCGGCCATGATCTCGCGCAGGATCAGTGGCGTCCATCGCTCGGCGAATATCTCCGAAGCACGCGCAATCGGGCAGAACTGGCCGTATCCCGGCATGGCCCAGATTGTGGGCTTGCCAGGCGGTTCCGGCAACTACGAATTTCGTAGCAGCAACTCCGCTTTTCGGACTGGCCACGCCCCATGAGGACGGCTAGCTTGCCCCTATGAGACGAAAACCAGCACTCTGCGCATTCGGTGTCGTCATCGCCTGGAGCGGAGCCCTGGCTTCTCCGGCGGCCACCCAAGCTGCAGGCCACACGAACATGGTCGTCAGCTGGAACGAGATCGCTCTGTCAACGTTCGCGACGGCGAACGTGCCGCCACCCGCGGCCAATCGCCTGGGCGCGATCGTGCAGGCTGCGGTGTTCGACGCGGTCAACGGCTTCGGTCAGCGCTACACCCCAATTCATATCGCGGCCTCTGGGCCCGAAGACGCCTCCGCTGCTGCCGCCGCCGCGGGTGCGGCGCACGAGGCACTCGCGACACTGTTTCCAGCCCAAAAGACCTCGCTTGACGCAGCTCTGGCCACGTCAATCGCGGGGCTGGTCGACGAGGAGGATGCCCAGTCCGTCGCCGCCGGCGTCGATTGGGGCAAGACCGTCGCCGATCAGGTCGTCGCCTGGAGGGCGGCAGACGGATTCAGCAGCGCGCCCCCACCGTATGTGTTCAACAGCTCGCCGGGGCAGTGGCAGGCGACGCCCGGAGGCACCGGCCCACCAAAGTTCCGCACTCTGGCGACCACCATGCCGTTCGCGCTGACGTCGCCGTCGCAGTTTCGACCTGTCGGTCCGCCCGCCCTGACGAGCGCCCGCTATGCACAGGACTTCAACGAGGTCATGGCTTTAGGCGGAACGACCAGCACGGTACGCACTCCATTCCAGACCGAGACTGCCAAGTTCTGGCAGCTGGACACGCCGACGGCGATGTGGGACCGCGTGGCCGACTCTCTCGCATCAGAGCGCCACACCAACCTGCTGCAGACCGCACGCCTTCTGGCACTGACGAACATCTCGATCGCCGACGCGACGATCGCAGTGTTCGACGCGAAGAATGCGTTCAACTCATGGCGCCCGGTGACCGCGATCGCTCAGGCCGCTACGGACGGCAACCCCGACACGAGTCCCGATCCGACATGGCAGCCACTTCTCACGACGCCTTACTTCCAGGAATATCCCTCTGCGCACTCCGGCGTAAGCAGCGCTGCCGCGGCCGTGCTGACGTCGTTCTTCGGTGAGGATGCAGCTTTTACTGTGACGTCGGCCGGTCTGCCGGGCGTCACCCGGAGCTTCACAAGTTTCGCGGAGGCGGTCGCCCAGGTGGCCGACGCTCGCGTCTACGCAGGTTTCCACTTCCGGTTCGCATGCGAGGATGCGATGCGAATGGGCGAACAGGTTGGAGCCCAGGTTCGAGGCACGCTCATGCAAAGGCGGTCGGAAACAGATCCCAACTGAGATGAGCGAAAGTCCAACGCGGTTTCGTAGGTGTTGCCTCGAATCCCGGTTACCCCGCTTCGCCGACCACGTCTACCTCTCCAGCCCGCTCGGTGCCTAGGATTCGCTGCCTCGGCGAATGTCGCAATTTCGTCCGGGTGGCCGTCGTGGCGTGGATCTTGACGAGTACCTCGGCTTCTTTTGGCACCGGCCGCTCAACGTCTCCGAATCGCAGAACCTCGGGCGGTCCGTACCTGTCGTGCACAACTGCATTCATGGAGGCGCGTTTGGAATCAAACGAGCGGAATTTGCCAGCTGTCTGAGCTCGGCCGGTTGATCCTCCCGGTGGGCGAGCTAAGCAAAGCTCGGCTGCCCAAGCGCAAATACCTTCCACTCGCCCGGAACGCCTTTGAGAGCATGCGAACCGCTCTCGAGGAATGCGAATCCGGACCCGGTAACCAAATCTCGTACCGTGCCGGAAACCAGAATCTCACCCGCTGGAGCCAGCGCAGCGATCCGCGCACCCACGTGCACGGCGAGTCCGGCGATTCCCGCAGCGAGTACTTCGACCTCTCCCGTGTGCATGCCGGCCCTCACCGCGATTCCGAGATTGCCGGCGCCTTCCCTGATCGCCGATGCACACCGAAGAGCGCGTCCTGGGCCATCGAATGTAGCCAGAAAACCATCGCCAGCGGTGTCAACTTCGACGCCGCGGTACCGTTGGAGCTGCTCGCGGACCATCATCCGAAACGCTGCTAAACGGTCGCGCCACGCCCGATCGCCGAGCTGTGCCGCCTGAAGCGTCGACCCAGATATGTCGACGAAGAGAACAGTTGCGAGGACACGATCGGGCCGAAGGGGCTCGCGTACTCCCGTCGTGAATTCCTGCACCTCATCCGCGATCGAATCCGAATCGCCGACAAACGGAAGATGGTCATTCCCAGCCAGCTCGACCAGCTTGGCTCCGGGTATGTGACGTGCCAGGTAGCGGCTCTGCTCGACGTCAAAGAGGATTTCGTCGGTTCTGTGCAGAACGAGTGTCGGCACCCGAATTGCGGACAGAAGCGGTCGCATGTCGATCTCCGTCATCCAGTTCATCATCGTGATCGCCGCTTGCGGGCTGGCGGACTGGCGCAGGTAACGCTCCCACCAGCGACGCATTCGATGGTCCTCGGCGACGGACGGTGCCCAAAGTTCGAGGCCGATCGGGTGCTCCCAGTTGTCTGCGAGCGACTTCGCAAACGCTGCGAACAAGTCGGGGGGGAATCCAACCGGCCAGGTGGGATCCTGGATCATCTTGACAGGGGTGCCGTAGAGGATCAGAGCGGACACCCGGTCTGGATACGTCGCTGCGTAGAGCGACGCCAAAACGCCCCCTTCCGAGAATCCGAAAAGGGCCGCCCGGCGGGAGTGCGCTGCATCGAGAACGACCCGGAGATCGTCCATTCGCTGCTCCAGGCTGGGGAGCTCATTGACGGTGACTCGATCAGACAGTCCCGTGCCGCGCTTGTCGAAGAGAATCAGCCTCGAGAACGACGAAAGTCGTTGCAGAAACCGAGCGAAGGAAGGCTCCTCCCACATCAGTTCGAGGTTGGATAGCCAGCCGTGGCAGAAGAGAAGGTCAGGATCGCCCTCGCCGACGATCTGATACGCGATGTGTAGATCCCCGCTCCGGGCATATTGGGTGTCTGGCTGCATGTCGCCTCAGCGCAGCCTAATTCGTGATCCCGCCACCTGCAAGGCAGTGGAGGAGGGAGATCTTCGGCTTCGCCACCCAAGAATGATGTCGGGTTTCGAAGCCGTTCGGATCCCGCCGGGGTCATTCGAACCTTGCTCATCGCGCAGTGTCGCCGCGTGTCAAGGGTCTCGAATCGTTGCTCGCGATTACCGGCGGCCTCATCGGCGGTTTCGACTGCCGGATCCAAGCTCGAGGTCTCCCAGCCTAGGGCGGAAAAACGGTATGGCAATTGTCGCTCCGAATTCCGCCGGGCTACCAATTCGGGCCGGTCGAATTTCCTCACGAGATCGCCGCTGCCCCGTGACCGATGCCGTCCGCAGGGCAGTGCCGTGGGCCATTGAGCTAACTGATTCCGCGCGCTAGGTCGGCGAGCCGAGGGGGCCCGCCGGTGGAGGCGGGCCCTCTCTCAGTTGTTCAGAACGCTGTCAGCCGGCTGAGCAGGGGTTGCTCGGCAGACCGTTGTGGAAGTTGTTGAAGCGTGACGAAGTGTTGAACCCGGCACCGGACGGGAAGGCCAGATAGGTCGACAGGTAGAGCGACCCGTACTCTGCAGGATTCCCGCCGAAGCTGTTGGTGGTGTAGAAGGGATACGGCGGATTGGTCCCGTTGAACGGGATCTGGTTTCCGATCACCCAGGTGCAGGCGTTCGTCCCGCCGGCCGCCGTGGAATAGAACGGATAGAACGCAGCGGGTGCGCCGTCGTCGGTGAGAGGCGGGTTGATGCAGCCGGCGCCGGTGGTGCGGTTGCAGTTGTTGTACGGGCTGACGGCCTTGA
>VBHB01000117.1 GCA_005880315.1 Chloroflexota bacterium
TAATCTTGGGTGGACAGCCTCGTCGCACCCTCAAGCCGGAGCGACGATGAGGCCAACGAGGGCGACGCGGCAAGCGACCGGGCTACCGATTTGGCGTCGCCGGCGACGATGCCACGCATAAGTGTCATCAGTGCCTGGGCGTCGCCAGCCATCGCGCTCAGAATAAGCGTGGGCGGTAGTTTTCGTAACGCGAACCAGATCTTGATCGCCGGGCCGACCATCAGGGTCGGCGCTAGAGGTCCGACTCGCTGACAATGTCAACAATGAGCGAATCGCTCATCCGAGTGAGCGTCCTTGCCAACCTTGACTTTCGTTGGGACGCCCTGATCCGCAGCCGTCTCGAGGGCATCGGTGACGACGAGTACCTCTGGGAGCCAGTCGCAGGATGCCTATCCGTCCATCCCGATGCCGCTGGTGGCTACATGCTTGAACCCGTCGGGCCTACGGAGTTTCCACTAGGAAATATCGCCTGGCGAATGGCTCAGCTGGCTTCCAGTCTGTCGAACCATCCGGTGGCGGCGGTTGCATTCGGTGCCGCATGGCCGAAGCCAGAGCTTGCAGCGCCGGCGGGCACGGCGGCCGGCGCTGTCAGTCGCTTGGACAGCGCCTACAGCCACTGGCACGCCACCGTGGCCAGCTTGTCAGACGCAGATTTGGCTCGCCGACTCGGCAGCGCGGCCGGCCAGTACGCAGAAAGCAGCGTTCTGGACTTGATCCTGCACATTCACGCGGAAGCATTGCAGCGTGGAGCGGACCTCTGTCTGCTGCGCGACCTCTACTGGCACCTCCGCCGCGGCGGCAGCGAGCACCTCGGATGAGGCCATCGGAAACTGCATCGAGTGTGCCGAAGTACCCCGTTGTCCGGCAGGGTGGAACATTTGCAGCACACTCGCCGAACATTGCCGGTGTTGTCGGGCCGTAATTTCCGTCACACGAACCGCAACTGAATCAGGCTTGGTCGCTAAGAGCCTTTCCGAAAGTAGCGCCGCATGGCATCGACACGTGAAACGAATCGATGATCGTCCGAACTGACGATTTGGAAGGCACCGATTGTTTCGGCCAGCTCGAAGACCCGGTTGTCCTCCCAGTCCTCGCATTTCGGTAATGGAGACCGTGGTCTCGACAACACCGCCCGCCCTGCTGGTCACACCACGCAGAAACGCGCTGTAGGCGGCTGCCTCACCGCTGGTGAAGTGAAAGGCGCGGCGGAGGACTCGTGTTGTTCCCTCGATCAGGTGCTTACTTAGCCAGAGCTCGAACTCCAGACCTTCGTTAAGGATCGCCAGTGTCATGGCCGAGGCTTCGCCGCGGACCAGCGGCGGAGACTCCCAGCGTTCGGGATCGGGTTCGGCTACCACTGCGTCCACTAGCACATTGATGTTCACCACGATCGGGACTCGACGTGGCATCACCGCTCAGGAGTGTTGTTTTGTCGTCTTCCGGTTGAGACTCGACCGGACCGCGTCACGCCGCTGATGTGGGCTTGTTATCCCTGCGGCGACGGCCCGCTTCAGCCCGACCTCACGGGTCCTTTCGAAGAGTTCCCCGTTCTCTACCGCTTCCATCCGATCCATTGCTTTCCGGATGAACTCGGTGGGACTCCCGTTCGCAAGGCGCTCGACCAGACGGTCGAAGCGAGGGGCCTCTTCTGGGCGAAGGGAGAAACTTCGGCTCACGGCTGTTCGACTCATGGTTGGCAACCGTGGCTAACATGCCACAATCGGTCCGCGTTACGGAAAGGCGGCGAGTTGTGGTGGGCCACAGTTTCCGTAACGCGAACCAACCAATCACTCTGCGGGGCTTCTAATCAGCCTGCGTTGATTTCAAGGCCAGCGTGGCCCCTTCAGTTGCCTGCAAGGGGCTACGGCTCGTCACACGTCAGGAGGCCCTTCACGACGTGGGCTATATGTCCGGCCGCCTTGCATTGGCCATTTGGTGCGAGTACTATTCGCGCGAAATGGCTTCACCGCGATTACGGCGGCAGACTCCGCGCCGCTACAGAATGGTGCAGCGCGCAGCAGGGGTCGACAAGACTCGCGATCAGATAATCCGCGCTGCAGTCGCCCTTCAGGCTAAACAGGGGATCGCGGAAACCAGCTGGGCGTCGATCGGAGCGGCCGCGCACGTTTCGACCGCAACCGTGTACCGGCACTTCGCGAGCCTCGACTCGCTGATCCCGGCCTGCGCGCAGGCCACGTTCGCCGCCGGTGCCCGCCTGCCGACCGCCACAGAAATCCGGAAGCTGTTCGCCGGGCTCTCGTCCGCCAGGGAACGTCTTCAGACGCTGGTCGTGGAGTCATGCCGCTGCTACGAGCGCGGCGAGGGTTGGCTCGACGCGTGTAGACATGAGGCGCGAAACCTTCCCGCACTTGCGGCGGCTGTGCGGAACCAGGATCGGGCGCTGGAAGTCCTGATTGCGGCTGCCGCAGGCCCGCGATTGACTGGGGCGCGCGCGGCCGTGGTGAAGACGCTCATTGATTTCCCATTCTGGAAATCGCTCGTCGAGGCGGGCACGCCCCGCCGGCAAGTCCCGTCAATCATCACCGACCTCGCGTTCAGCCTGGTCGAGCAAACAGTGAGGTAGGCCATGGATACCAAGACCAAAGACCGCGTCTACTCATTGGCCGACGGCGAGGGCCCCGCTTACTGGTTCGTCGGCGCTCTTTTGCAGCGTAAGGCCGGCACGGTAGAGACAGAAGGACGGTTGGCCTTGCTCGATCAGACCATGCCGGCCGGCTATACCGTGCCGCGTCACATCCATATCAACGAGGACGAAGCCTGGTATGTACTCGATGGATCGATGACGTTCTACTGCGGCGAGCATGTGATCGAGGCCTCCGAGCGCAGCTGGATATTCGCTCCCCGCGGCCTGGTTCATACCTTCAAGGTTGGGGGCAAGGGAGCTCGAGCGCTCACGTTTGCTTTTCCGTCAACGTTCGCGGACTTCGTGGCCGAGATCGGCGAACAGACACTTGAGCTCACCGTACCTCCGCCAGGTCCGATCGATGAGCGACGCCTGGCCGAGGTAGCGCACAAATACGGGATCGAGATCGTCGGGCCGCCACCGGACTAGGGCTCGGCATCGAGAATCCGCGAGTGCCGGCGCAGCGGAAGATTCGACGGTCGCTAAGCCGCGAGCGCCGGCGCACGCGGGTTTCGAACCGGCTTTGGTGGGCCGTAGTTTCCGTAACGCGAACCGGAGCCTTGTTGTAGTAGGGGACCGTATTAGTCTTATGGCGCGACTGGCGTGACTGCATGCGATCACCGGGCGACAATTGACCTGTGTCGGTTACAACGATCGATGACCTTGAGCCTGCCGCCCGGAAGCCGGCGGAGCAGCTCGTACGGCTGCTGACCGGTTACGAGCCAACTGGCGAGGAACCACTAATGGGGATCTTCGAATGGTCCCTCGACCGCCTTTCAGGAGCGGTGCCCGATCCATCAGCTGGCCGGGAGCGCTTCGACGCCGCACTCGCCGAACTGGTGACGGGCCTCAAGAAGAGCCAATCGGACCGCCCACTGTATGACTACCTCGAAGCGCTGCAGGCCTGGCTCGTGGACTGCCCGGGGTATTACGCCATTCGCGGTGCAAGCATGCCCATCGACGCTTGGGCGCTACTGGCTGATGCGCTCAAGGCAGCAAAGGAATACGAGTAGCGGACCAAGACCCAGGCAGACGACAAACCTATTTACCTGCTACCAGATGGCCGGCGGATGGCGACCTCGGTTCGCGTTACGGAAGACCGAATTTTTGTGTGGGCCGTAGCTTCCGTAACGCGAACCGCGGAGTCGCCATCCTCGGGAAAGAGATCGCGATCTGAAGCCCAGTTGAGGCTAGAAGGCCTGGCAACTCTGGGGTTGATCAGAAGCGTTCGAAACGCATCAGCGTCGAAGTGCAGATTTGAGGAGGGCCTGTGCAGTGCCGCGCATCAGGGTCGTGGCCTCTGCACGAGATAACCCCGCCACGTCTGTGAGCCAAACCAGCGCCTCGATCCCAGTCGCACTCCTGATCGCCAATACGAGGCGAGTCAAGTCCTCTTCTGGCAGCAACGTTTGCAGCGGCGAAAGGGCCTCAGTTATCCATCCGATCGCGCGACCCTGTCGGAGCGGGTGGTCTCCACGCGGAGACCCGGGCTCGAGAGATAGCCGAAGCACAGCGCGCTGCTGAGGTTCGGTCTCGAGGATCATCCGGTGGAACTCATGGAGCACCGCATCCAGGCGCTTCTTGGGGTCGTGGGATGGGTTTGGCGGGAGCATCGACCTCGTCTCGATTTCCGGGTGGGCCGCGACCAACAAGGCCCGTTGACTGGAGAAATAGCGATATGCGGTCGTCCTTGATATGAGTGCAGCCGCCGCGGCCGCCTCCACGCTGGGCGTCATGCCTTTGGCTACGAGCTCGCGCGTCGCTGAGATCAGGGCGCTGCGGGTGCGCCCCTTCTGGCCGGCGCGACCATGCGATTCATATGGCACGGACATAAGGTTTATGGTACTCTCGTGCCGTCATGGGACATGTGTCCCATATACCCGCTACCAAAAGGAGACGCCAAGTGGCTTCAACCAGCACGGCCAGACCGGTTGTTCGCCAGGATGGCGAAGGAGAGCGACTCTGGTTTTACGGTGGCGGGGTTCATACATGGAAGGCCACGGAGAAGGAGACCGGGGGCGCCTTCATCCTCTTTGAAGCTGTGATGTCTCGCGGCAAGGTCACTCCTCTACACACTCATCCATGCGACGAAACGATGATCGTGCTCGAAGGCGAGCTCCTGGTCCATGTACAGGGCGAGGAGTACGTCGTGGGAGAGCTCGGGGTGCTCATGGCGCCGCGTGGAGTACCGCATGCGTTCATGGTCACCTCGGAGACAGCACGAATGTTGGTGCTGGAGACGCCAGGGGGAAGCGAGGCATTCTATCGTGGCGCCAGCGTGGCAGCGACCGAGGACGTCCTGGCGGCGGCCTCCGTGGATATGGCCCGCATCCAGCAGTCAGCGAAGCAAAACGGCGGCATCGAGATTGTTGGCCCGCCACCGTTCGCAGCGAAGTAGCCCGATCGTGGGCCCTGGATTGGACAGTATCGTGGTGCCAATCCCCTCCCGCGACTGGGCATTGTCCGCCATTGAGGATCTCCGCCGGGAAGGTATGTCGGCTGAACTCGTGGGTCAGAATGCTGATCGCAGTTGGCTAGTCCGGATTGAGGGACCTGCCGCGTCGATCGCGGAAATTCGCTTCTCACTCCAGCCACGGGGCGAACCCGTGCACTGGGAGGCCTTCGTCAACGCCGCGATCCGCGACTAGCGATCCTCCTGAGTGGGCAAAAAGAGGCAACCGAAGGCCTCCCGATAACCACCTCGGTGCACACCCGCCGCATCC
>VBHB01000118.1 GCA_005880315.1 Chloroflexota bacterium
GTAGTACTCGAGGAAGGTCTCCTCAAGCGTCGGCTCGTGGCTGCTGAGGTTGACCACCTGGGCGCCGGCGAGGGCCGCCAGGAGAGGAGCGAAGCTGCCGCGGACTATGCAGTGCAGGCTGTGGTCTTCGACAGTGACATCGCTGACGCCTTCGGCCGCGCGGATCCGGTCGAGAGGCAGCTGGCCGGCGAACTCGATCTCCACGCGGTGCAGGCGGATGTCGTGCAGCTCGGCCAGGCTGGCCACCCTGACCAGGCGCCCGGCGCGGATGATCCCGACCCGGTCGCAGACGTGCTCGACCTCGGACAGGATGTGCGAGGAGAGGAAGACCGTGGTCCCCTGGTCGCGCGCCTCGCGGACCATCGTGTAGAACTCCTGCTGGTTGAGCGGGTCGAGGCCGCTGGTCGGCTCGTCGAGGATCAGCAGCGGAGGTTTGTGCAGGAAGGCGAGGACCAGGAGCAGCTTCTGCTTGTTGCCGCTGCTGTAGTCCCGGAAGCGCTGGGAGAGGTCCAACTTCAGCCGCTCGCAGAGAGCCTTGACCCAGGCCTGGTCGACGCCGCCGCCCATGGCTCCCAGGTAGGCCACGACCTCGCGGCCGCGGAGCCCGCCGAAGTCGGGATGCTCGCCGGGGACGTAGCCGAGCTTCCGCTTGACCTCCAGCGCCTGCCGCCGGCAGTCGAGCCCGAAGATCTCCGCGCTGCCCCGGTTCGGATGGATGAGCCCCATCAGCAGGCGGATGGTGGTCGACTTGCCGGCGCCGTTGGGGCCGAGGTAGCCGAAAACCTCGCCCTCCGCCACCTCGAGGTCGAGGTCGAAGAGGCCGCGCCCGCTCCCGTAGTCCTTGGTCAGCTTCTCGGTCTTGATCGCGCTGGTCACCTTCGTCTCCCCTCCTGGATCCGTCGCAGCAGCGACGGCATCTCCTGCAGCAGCTGCTCGACGACATCCGACGTCTCCTCGAGACGGCGGCGCGCCGCCGGCGAGGCCACCGCCGCGCCTTCCCGGTACATCTTCAGGAGCTTGGCGGCCTGGGCGTTGCGGGCCTCGAAGATGGCGGCCACGTTGTAGAGCGCTTCGTAGAGCACCCTGCGGCTGCGGCGCTCACCGCTGGCCCGGGCCATCCCGAACTGGACCAGCTGCCGGGTGGCGACGCTGGCCCCGCTCTTGGCGATCTCGAGGTCGGCGACCATCCGGTCCAGGCTGACCGGCTCGTTGTGCAAGAGGAGGTAGGCGTAGACGCGGCCGGTGTTGCGAGGCAGTCCCCAGCCGACCATGTGCTGTCCCATGTCCTCGATGAAGGCGGCCTGGCCGTTCTTTTCGTTGGATACGTTCAGATTTTCCAGAATATGACGAACAATAGCACTCCGGCGGCGGTCGTCCGGCGGCTTAGCCGGGGCTAGACTCTTGTCGCTTCCATACGCCTCGAGTTGGGGGAATCGACACGCCATGTCCGGGCTTTATGACGCAGCCACGACCTGCGACGTAGTGGTTTCCGCCCTCCGCCGCTTCCCGGACCGGGTCGCCTTCCGGATGGACGGCGAGGACATCAGCTACAGCCAGGCGGAGGACACCCTCCTGCGCTGGGTCGCGGTGCTGCGCCAGCGTGGCTTCCAACCCGACCAGGGCGTCGGCCTGCTTTCGTTGAACCGGCCCGAGGCCTGGTTCGCGCAGCTCGCTCCGGCCCTGGCCGGCGGAGGCCGAGCTCCGCTTCCTCTTCGTCGACCCGCCCTTCGCGGAACGAGCGGAGCAGCTGCTGAAGCGGGCTGAGACGGTGGAGGCGATCTTCAGCCTGGGTGCCTCGGACGCCGGCGAGGACATCAACCGGCTGGCAGCCGTTGTCACCGCCAAAGGCCGCCTCGACCGCGGCCCGCATGGACCGGAGGACACGGCCTACTTGCTCTACACGGGCGGCACCACCGGCGTCCCCAAGGCGGCGATGCTCCCCGAGCGGGCCTTCGCCACCCTCGCCCACGGGACGGCGCTCGGCTGGGACCTGCCCGGCCAGATGCGCTACCTGGCGGTGGCGCCGATCTCGCACGCGGCGGGGATGCTGATCCTGCCCACCCTGATGCGCGGAGGAAGCGTCATCCTGCAGCGGAAGTTCGACCCCTCCGCCTGGCTGCAGGGCGTGGCCGCCGAGCAGGCGACCATCAGCCTCCTGGTGCCGACCATGATCTACGCGCTGCTCGACCACCCGGAGCTCGACCGGTCCGACCTCTCCAGCCTCCACACCCTCATGTACGGCGCCTCGCCGATCTCACCCACCCGCCTCGCCGAGGGCATCGAGCGGTTGGGCCCGGTCTTTTGCCAGCTCTACGGACAGACCGAGTCGGGCGGCCAGGGAACCGCGCTCTGGCGTCATCAGCACGACCCATCGGACGCCCGCCGACTCACCTCCTGCGGCACGCCCATGCCCTTCAACCGGGTCGCCATCCTGGACGCCGAGAACAACCCGGCACCGGACGGGGAGGCGGGTGAGATCTGCATCCAGGGCGCCTCGGTGATGCGCGGCTACTGGAAGCAGCCGGAGCTGACCGAGGCGACACTCGCCGGAGGCTGGCTGCACACGGGCGACGTCGGCGTCCGCGACGAGGAGGGGTTCTTCTACATCGTCGACCGGAAGAAGGACATGATCGTCTCCGGCGGCTTCAACGTCTTCCCGCGCGAGATCGAGGACGTGCTCGGCCAACATCCGGCGGTCTCCGCCTGCGCGGTGATCGGCGTGCCCGACGAGAAGTGGGGCGAGGCTGTGCGGGCGCTGATCGTCCTGAAACCGGGGGCGCAGGCGGAGCCCGAGGAGCTGATCGCCCTCGTCCGCGAGCGAAAGGGACCGGTCTACGCGCCCAAGGCGGTGGAGTTCATCGAGAGCCTGCCGCTGACCCCGGTCGGGAAGGCGGACAAGAAGGTGCTGCGCGCTCGCTACTGGGAGGGCCGCGACCGCCAGGTCAGCTAGCGGGCTTCGAAGGAGCCGTGGCGGCCTTCGCCCCGGGCGAATCGTTTGGCGCCCTCCAGCGTCTCCCCGGAGGAGATGGTCGCCACGCCCAGCCGCGTCTCGTTGAGCAGCGCCCCGGGCAGGTCGAGCCGCCACTGCTGGTAGGCCGACATCCGATCGCTGCGCAGGCAGGCCTGGGGGAACCTGGCCAGCTCCTTGGCCAGCTCCACGGTGGCCGCCAGCGCGGTGCCATCGGGGACCAGGCGGTTGGCGAGGCCCATCCGTTCTGCCTCCTCGCCTGAGACCGGCCGCCCGGTCAGGATCATGTCCATGGCCCGGCTCTGGCCGACCAAGCGCGGGAGGCGGACCGTGCCGCCGTCGACCAGGGGAACGCCCCAACGCCGGCAGAAGACGCCGAAGACGGCACCCTCGGCGGCTACGCGGAGGTCGCACCAGAGGGCCAGTTCGAGCCCTCCCGCCACGGCATAGCCTTCAACCGCCGCCAGCACCGGCTTGGAGAGCAGCATCCGGGTCGGGCCCATCGGACCGTCGCCGTCCTCGGCGACCCGGTTGCCCCGGCCTTCCGCGATGCCCTTCAGGTCGGCGCCGGCGCAGAAGTTGCCTTCGCGCCCGGTCAGGACGGCAGCGACAACCTCGTCGTCACGGTCGAAACGGGTGAAGGCCTCCACCAGCGCGGCGGCGGTTGGGCCATCCACGGCGTTGCGCACCTCCGGCCGGCTGATGCTGACGATGGCGACCGGCCCGTCGATCTCGTAGCTGACGGTCTCCATCCCGGCAAGTGTTCACCATTGCCGCGCGCGGCGCATCCCGAACGGGCGGCTCAGACAGAGCTGAGGCTGTTTCCGTGCGTCACGACTAGGGTGAATGACTGGCTTGCATCGGCTCCTACGCCGTTGTGCGCCGTGATGGTCAGGGCGTAGGTGCCGGCCGTCTTCTTGTCCGCGGTCCCGCCGATGGTCGCCGTCCCGTCCCCGTTGTCAACGAAGCTGAGCCCGGCGGGGAGCACGCCCGTCTCGCTCAGTGCCGGTCGCGGAAAGCCGGTCGTGGTGATCAGCACCGAGCCCGGCCGGCTGACCCGGAGAACGGCCGAGGCCGGGCTGGTGATCGCCGGCGGCTCGGCGACCGTCAGGGTGAAGAGCTGGACCGCATCGCTGCCGACCGCGTTGTGGGCGGTCAGGGTGAGCGGGTAGGGGCCCCCGGTGTGCGCGGCCGGGGTGCCGCTGAGCAGTGCAGTGCCGTTCCCCTGGTCGGCGAACGTGACCCCTGCCGGCAGTGTCCCGGACCGGCTCAGGCTCGGCACCGGGAACCCGGTGGCGGTGACCGTGAAGCTGCCGGCGGTGCCGACCGTGAAGGTCACGCTGCGCGCGCTGGTGATGGTGGGCGCCTGGGCGACGCTGAAGGTGAAGGGCTGGACGGCGTCGCTTCCGACACCGTTGTGGGCGGTGAAGCTCAGTGGGTAGACGCCGCCGGAGCCGGCCACCGGCGTGCCGCTGAGGATGGCGCTCCCGTTGTGCTGGTCGGCGAAGGTGACGCCGCCGGGGAGCGTGCCCGACGCAGCCAGGCTCGGGGCCGGGAACCCGGTGCTCGTGATCGTGAAGCTGCCCGGCCTGCCGGCCGTGAAGGTGACGCTGCGCGCGCTGCTGATGGCGGGCGCCTGGTCGACGGTGAACGCCAGCGGTCGGACGGCGTCGCTCCCGACGCCGTTGTGGCCGGTGATGGTCAGCTGGTAGATCCCGCCCGTGTTGGGGGCCGGCGTGCCGGCCAGGGTCGCGGTCCCATTGGAGTTGTCGACGAAGCTGATCCCGTTCGGCAGGGTGCCGGTCTCGGCCAGGGACGGGAGCGGGAAGCCGGTGGAGGTTACCAAGAAGGTGCCGGGGCTGCCAACGGTGAAGGTAGTGGCCGCGGGGCTGGTTATCGCCGCCGGGTCGTCGACGGTGAGGGTAAAGGATTGAATTGCGTCCGGAAGGCTGGTCGGATCGGCGGTGAACATGACCGGCCAAGTTCCGCCGGTCCCGCCGACGGGAGCCCCGGCGAGGGTCGCTGTCCCGTTGCCGTGGTCGACGAAGCTGACCCCGGCCGGCAGGGGGCCGGTCTCCACAAGGGAGGGGACCGGGAAGCCGGTGGCGGTGACCAGGAAGCTGCCGGCGCTTCCGACCCTGAAGCTGGTAGCGCCGGCGCTGGTGATCGCAGGAGCCTGGTCTACCGTCAGGGTGATGACCTGGACAGCGTCGACACCGACCCCGTTGCGGGCCGTGACTACCAGCGAGTAGAGACCGCCTGTCCCGGCGGCTGGTGTCCCGGACAGAGTCGCCGTCCCGTTGCCGTTGTCGACGAAGCCGACCCCAGTGGGCAGCCCGCCGCTCTCGCCCAGGTTCGGGATCGGGTTGCCCGTGGTGGTGACCGTGAAGGACCCCGCGCTGCCCACCGTGAAGGTGGCGCCGCTCGCGCTGGTGATGGCGGCCGGCTGGCCGATGGTCAGCGTGAAGGACTGGCTGGCGTTGGGAAGGATCCCGTTCGACGCGGTGATGGTGAGCGGGTAGGAGCCGCCGCTGCCGGCGGCGGGGGTCCCGGCCAGGGTGGCGGTTCCGTTGTGGTTATCGGTGAAGGTGACCCCGGTCGGCAGCGCGCCGGCCTCGGCCAGGGCCGGCGTCGGGAATGCCACCGCGAACACGTCGAAGAAGGAGGCGATGCCGACATCGAAGTTGGCGTGGTCGGCGCTGGTGATCGCTGGAGCCTCGTCGACAGTGAGCGCGAAGGTCTGGGTCGCGTCGCCGTCAACGCCGTTGTGGGCGGTGACGGTGAAGCTGTAGACGCCGCCCGAGCCCGCGGCCGGCGTCCCGGCCAGGGCGGCGGTGCCGTCCCCGTTGTCGGTGAAGCCGACCCCGCCTGGCAGCGAGCCCAGCACTGACAGGCTCGGCGCTGGGAAGCCGGTGGTTGTAACAAGGAAGCTCCCCGCCTTGCCGGCTACGCAGGTCGCGGAGCCGGCGCTGCTGATCGCCGCCGCCTGGTCGACGGTCAACCTGAAGGCCTGCTTGGCGTCCGGCGCCAGGCCATTGGCAGCGGTGATCGTGAGCGGGTAGGCGCCGCCACTCCCCGTAGCCGGCGTCCCGGCCAGTGCCGCGGTCCCGTCTCCGTTGTCCGTGAAGCTGACCCCGCCGGGAAGCGCGCCGCTCTCGGCAAGGCTCGGCGCCGGGGGCCCGACCGAGGTGACCGGGAAGGAGCCGGCGGCTCCGACCGTGAAGGTGGCCTGGCCCGCGCTGGTGCTCGCCGGAGCCTGGTTGACGGTGAGCGTGAAGGCCTGGGTCCCGTCAGCGCCGACGCCGTTGTGGGCGGTGACGGTGAAGCTGTAAACGCCCCCGGAGGCCGCCGCGGGCGTCCCGCCGAGGGTGGCGGTGCCGTCGTGGTTGTCCTGGAAGACGACCCCCGTCGGAAGGCTCCCGGTCACGCTCAGCGCGGGCACTGGGAAGCCCCTGGTCGTGACCAGGAAGCTCGAGGCGGCGCCGACCGCGAAGGTGGCAGCGCCGGCGCTGGTGATGGCGGGCGCCTCGTTCACCGTCAGCGTGAAGGACTGGGTGGCGTCCGGGCTCACCCCGTTCGCGGCGGTGATGGTCAGCCCACGAACACCCCCTCCCCCGGCGGCCGGCGTACCTGCCAGCGTCGCGGTGCCGTCGCCGTTGTCGACAAAGGTGATGCCGGATGGCAACGAGCCCACCTTGGTGAGGCTCGGGACGGGGAAACCGCTGGTCGTGACCGTGAAGCTGCCCGGGCTGCCGACCGTGAAGGTGGCGTGGTCAGCGCTGGTGATGGCGGGCGGCTGGTCGACGGCGATTGGCGCGGTGACGGTCTGGCCGTCGAGGGTGGCGGAGGCTCCGCCGAGCCCGGGCGTCACGCCGGCGGTGAAGCTGGCAGTCGCCATTCCGCCTGTCAGCTGAGCGCTCGTCGGTATCACGGTGCCGAGGGTTCCGGACAGCCCGACCGAGATGCCGTCGGAAAGGTGGCCCAGCCCTGAGGTGTCGCCGCCGTGGTCGTCGCGTGTGGTGGAGATGGTCAACCCGTCGCTCTGGCCCGGCAGCACACCCGGCTGGAAGGCGTTGATGCCGAGCACGAGCCAGGCCGGCGCGCTGGCTCCATTGAGGGTGGAACCTGGCCACGTTGCCCTGCGGCGATCCGCCGAGGTTTCCGGCCAGGCGCGAGAAGGTGACGGTGGTGTTGCCGCTGACGCTGTAGATGCCGCCGCCGGCCCCGGCGCCCGTCGCCTGATTGTTGAGGAAGCTGCTGGTGCCGATAGTCAGGTTCCCGGACTCCTTCAGGATCCCGCCACCGCCCCCACTCCCGTCCAAGTTGCCGAGGGCGGAGTTGCCGCTGATCGTCGAATTGGTGATCGAGAAGGTGGCGCCGGCGCCTTC
>VBHB01000119.1 GCA_005880315.1 Chloroflexota bacterium
GCCCCCACATTCACCATCAACCCGGCCACCATCGATTCGACCGCCCAGCTGACCGAGTGGCGCAACGCGGCGGTAGCCCCGCTCGACAGGACCGGCAACACCGCAATCGGTGTCGTGCAGAACACCGCCACGGTCTCGACCGCGCCCGGCAACACGGTTGCCAACGACCTCGTGATCACCGACGTCGGAGTGCTCGAGGCACTTCCCGGACAGGTGATCTCGCAGGGAGTCGGCTGGAACAGCCTGGCCAACGACCCGGCCGACGGCTTCACCTCCGAATACAGGCTCGACCTGCCGGCGGCGGTGGCGAGCGAGACGCTGAACAGCACGGTGACGACGACCTGGGCGCTGGTGGTGGCGTCGTTCAAGCCCGCCGCCGCCGCCTCTGGCGTGGTCTTCGATCCCGGCTTCTATTACTTCAATGGATGGAACGGCGTCAACTTCACCAGCGGTGGTGGTGTCTGCCTGGGTGGCGGCGCGCTCCTGGCCCGGGACGTGACCATGGAGTTTGTGAACCAGGCCGGCTTCTCGTCCGGAACCTGTGCAGTCGGGGGCGGCGCCGCCTGCGCTGGATCCTGCCAGTTTGGGTCGGCTCCGTGCTCCCTGGCCCCATGCCCGCCCAACGCAGGCGCCGACTCGCCCAACAACCTGACCTGGCTCGCCGCCCCCTGCTCGGCAGCGCCCGCAGCAGCCGACGCCGCGAGCTGCCTCGGCGGTGCCTCCTGGTGTCCAGCCGGCGATCGGGCGTGCTCGAACCTGCTGATCTGGGCTCCAGCCTCCACGGCCGGTACGATCGCGATCACGGGCTCGGCCGCGCACGCCTGGCTGCTGGGGTCGGTTTACTGGCCGGGAGCGTGCACGGACAGCGTGAACGGAACCAGCATGGTCGCGGGTTCTATGTCGTGCGGGACCCTGACCATGTCTGCGGCCGTGGGGGCGGCGACAGCCGTCGGGAGCGATGCCGGGATCAGCACGGCCCTGGTTGAAGCTGTCCTCATCGAATGAGACTTCGCGAGGACACCTGAAATCCCGTGCACATCGCGCATCATGTGCACCGTGAAACGCCTACTTAACGCTCCACCACAGGTTTTCAATGGCCGCTGAGATCGGCCGTCCCCGACGCGGCAGGACCTACATCATCGTCGGCACCGTGCTCGCCGTGCTCGCTTTCGCGACGGCCGCCGGCGTCGCCAGCCTGCCCCTTCTCTTCTCGAACAGCCCCATCGGCACCAAGGTCGTGGTGGCCAGGACCCCGATCAACGCGCGCACCAAGATCCAGGCCGCAGACCTGATGATGAGCGTCGTCAACCCGGTGCCTCCCCAATCGTTCACAGACATCAACGCGGTCGCCGGCAAGGGCGCCCGCGTGGACATCCCGGCCGGCGCCCCGGTGACGGCAAACCTCATCGCGCAATCGCCGGACCTGCTGAGCAGCAGCGATGTGACCTACCTCCCGATTCCCTCCGGATTCGTCGCCGTCACCATCCCCACGTCGGAACAGGTCGGCGTGGGTGGCTACGTTCAGCTTGGGGACCGCATCACCGTGCTCGCGACGGTCAACACCAACATCTTCGGGATCAATCCCGGCTCGCCCGTCGTGAGGACGGTGTTCCGGAACCTCGACGTGATCAGAGTGGGACCGGCTTCAACGTCGAGCGGCGCTTCCCAGGTGACGAGCAGCCTCACCGTGCTGATGACCGCGTGCGACTCCGAGTACATGTTCTGGTTCCTGAACAACGCCGTCCTCAAGTACACCCTCGAGTCGTTCCGGGACTACGAGCAGACGCCAAACCAGCCCGACCCGGCCTGCCCAAGCCTCACGGCAGCAGGCGGAGCCGGACCGCGCGAGGTAGACAAGAAGTGGAAGTTCACGACGCCGTAGTGGTCGTTCCGGTCAGGGTCTAACCGTGGCGGTGACGATCGTCCTGGTATCCATTGCGGCCGCGATCGGGGTCGTGCTGGTCGTGTATGGCATCGTCGCCCGCGACCGCGCCATCACCGAAGCCGAGACAGGCGGCCCGTCCGCTCGGGTCACCTACCGCACGCTGGCGGATGTTCGAGAGCAGCTGCGCCGGCGGTTCGAGCCCACGGGCGCGCCGGTTTGGATCGCTCAGCAGAGCAGCCCCAATGCGCTGGCCGCCGACCTCGCCAGCGCCGACCTGCAGCTGCGTCCATACGAGTTCCGAATCCTGCAGCTCGGTTCGGCGTTCGTCCTGGCTCTGTTGGGCTACACGCGGTTCGGCGTCAACCTGGCGGTGCCCGTCCTCGCCGTCGTCGGTTACCTGTTGCCCGCCATCTACCTTCGTAACCGCAGGGGTCACAGGCTCCGCATGTTCGAGGCGGGCCTCCCGCGCGCGATGGAGCTGATCGCCAACTCGATGAAGGCCGGCCAATCGGTGGCGCAATCACTTGGGGCTGTGACGGAGAACGCGGGCCCGCCGGTGTCGGAAGAGTTTCGACTGGCTCAGCGCGAGGTGGAGCTCGGCGCGTCCGTTGAAAGCGCGCTCAGCAACATGGTGAAGCGAATGGGCAGCTCCGACCTCCGCCTCATGGTGATGGTGATCACGATCCAGCATGCAGTCGGCGGCGACCTGCCCGCGATCCTCACCACCCTCGCCGACACGATGAGGCAGCGCGCAGAGATGAGGGAGGAGATCCTGGCCGCGACTGCTCAGTCCAGGGCGTCGAGCCTGATCATCACCCTGCTGCCGGTCATCGCGGGCGCATTCCTGTTCTTCGTCGTCCCCGACTACTTCCGCCCGATGTTCGTCAACCCCCTCGGATGGGTGATCCTGGCCCTGGCGGCCGGCCTGCTGGTGATCGGCAACATCATCATCAGGCGGATCACGGCGATCGCATGAACGCCCTGCCGATCTTCGTCGGCCTGGCCGCCGCGATCGGCGCGTGGCTCATCGTGTCCGGGTCGAGGAGCTCGCAGGCCGGCGACGCGGCCACCCTCGCCCGGCAGCGACTGGCGCGCCAGGAGCTCGGCCTGGGACAGAGCGCGATCGCGCTCGAGCTCGAAAAGCCCCTTGGCGAGCGGCTGACCGCTCCCCTCCGCCGCTGGCTGACCAGGCAGGTGACCCGGCTGACGCCTGCCGCCCAGGCCGCGAACTTTCAGCGCAACCTTGATTTCGCGGGCAACCCGTTCGGGCTCGACCCCGCCGGTGTGCAGACCCTGCGCATCGCGGCCGCCGCCGGCCTTGGCACCATCGGCACGGCCCTCGGCGTCCTGGTCGGATCGCCCCTCGCCCTGGTGATCTTCCTGCTGGCGGGAGTGGCCGTCGGCTTCTACCTGCCGGTCCTCTGGCTGGACCAACTGGTGCGTGAGCGCCGCGCCGAGATCGAGGCTGCCCTTCCCAACGCCCTCGACGTGATCGCGATCAGCATGGAAGCCGGCCTCGGCCTGGACCGTGCAGCGGAGCAATTGGTCCGCCACCAGGAAGGCCCGCTGACGCTGCTCGTGGCGCGCGCCCTACGCGAGATCGAGCTGGGGCGACCGCGCGCCGACGCCCTGGAGGAGATGGCGGAAGCCACGGGTATCGAGGACTTCAGCGGCCTCATCCGCTCCATCCTTCATGCCGAACGCACCGGCGTGCCCATCGCCCGCACCATCGCCGCACATGCTGCGCAGATGCGCGTCAAGCGGCGGTTGAAGATCCGTGTCGAGGCCGCCCGGGCTTCGTTGAAGATCCTCCTCCCCACCGTCGGCTGCGTATTTCCGACGCTGTGGCTGATCATCCTCGGGCCGGCGCTGCTGGTCGTCCTCAGCATCACCAGCAAGCACTAGGCCAGGAAGGGGTTCGTCCGCCGCTCCTCACCAATCGTCGTTGCCGGCCCGTGACCGCTGTAGACGATGACGTCGTCCGGCAGGGTGAGGAGCTTGGTCCGGATGCCTTCCAGCAATGCGGCCCCGTCGGAGTTCTCGAAGTCGGAGCGGCCGATAGAGCCTGCGAAAAGTGCATCACCTGTGAACACCACGTCGCCGATCCTGAGGGAGACGCCGCCCGGGCTGTGCCCGGGTGTGTGCAGGACTTCGAACTCCAGCGAACCCGCGCGGTAAGGGATGCCTTCGACCAGGCTGTCCGTGGCCTCGACCCGCGCCACGTTGTACGCGAGCTGACGTCGCAGCGGCTTGCCTTTGACCACGACCTCTTTTTCGGCGTCGTGCAACGCCACCGTGAGAGGACCTAGCGCATCGATCAGCTCCGGAAGACCGGCAATGTGGTCGACATCGGTATGCGTCAAGACGATTGCCCGCATGTTGACGTGGTGCTCGGTGACCAGCCGGAGCACCGCCCCGGGATCGAGGTTGGCGTCGATGATCACTGCGTCGTGCGTCTTCAGGTCCTCGACCAAGTAGGAGTTAGTGCCGAACTGGCCATCCGCGGTCGCCGTGACCAGAATGCTCATGCCAGCTTTTTCCGCATGACGACGTTGCGCTCGAGCTCCCGATACGGTTCGAAGCCCGCGCGCAGGTACATCTCCAGCGGCCCGCGGTAGTTGCCCTGCGGAGTTTCCTCGCCGGCGCGCGGCGGGTAGGCCTCGATCTCTCGAACGCCTCGGGCCCGGAGCCGCTCGATCGCGGCATCCAGGAGCTGCGATGCGACTCCGTGTCCTCGATACGGTGAGGCGATCACGAAGCAGGCGACCGATCCAACTCCCTTTTGGGACGCGGCTTCGAGCTTGAAGCGGCGCATGACACCGGCGAGGCGGGTCGTCTCGCCGTAGTTGCACCAGCCCACCGGCTCGCCGCCGACCATCGCCAGCAGGGCGGTGACCTTGCGCTGCTCGATGCCCTCCGACATCTCGCGGCGGTTTGCCGCGGCGGTGCGAACACCCGCCTCTTCTTCGCTCTCCGCTTGGTGGGTCTCCATGCAGTAACAGTCCTGCCAGGCGGGGAAGTCGCGGAAGGCAATGTCGTCGAAGAAATGCTGGTATGTCGATACACGGTCCGGTGTCACGTCGACGATCTCCACGTCGCCGATCTCCGGCAGGCGCTCGAGTGCAGCGCGCGCGACTGGATCTGCGGCCAGGCGAAGACCCTGAATCAGAGAAGCCCCTTGTGACTGCATCAGCGAATGGACGGGGTCTTCCGCCTCCCACGACATCCGGACCTGCGAGCCGGCTTCGATTGCAGACACCTCCCAGGTCATCTCGTGCGGCGGCGCCGCGGCGAACGGAGGGGCGAACAGAAACCTCGTGCGCAGCGAGATCCGGTGAGGCGACTCCACGTCGATGACGTCGGATTCTTCGGCGACGTCTCCCCGCGAGCCCAGCCAGCGGATGTGCCCGCCGGGCGTGAAATCCCCCTCGGGCGTGAGGTTGAAATACCAATGCCGGAGACCAGGCGCTACGAGCTGGCCCCACACCACATCAGGCGCGGCCGCGATGTCG
>VBHB01000184.1 GCA_005880315.1 Chloroflexota bacterium
CGGCGGTCGCCGTTCTGGCCACGCCACACGGGTTCAGCCTGATCCTCTACCCCTTCCAGACCGTCGCCAGCGACGCCCAGCAGAGGCTGATCGTCGAATGGTTCTCACCCGATTTCCACCAGGTCTACCTGCGGCCGTTCGAGCTGATGGTGCTGCTCCTGGTCGTCGGATTCGCGCTTCGCCGGCCGTCCGTTTACGAGGTCTTGCTGTCGCTGGCCGGCCTCGCGCTGGCGCTGCAGTCGGTGCGCAACCTGGCCCTGTTCGTGGCGGCCGCGACTCCGGTGCTGGTCAACAGCTACTCCGAATACTGGAAGGAGATCTCGAAGTCGCGCGGCTGGAAGCTGACGCTGCCGTCCCAGCCGGTATTTGCCCTCATCACGGCGGTGGCGCTGCTCGCCATCACCTTGGTCACCGTCGTCCACATCGCCGGGGAGACGAGCCCCAGCCACCAGCAGAGCATCACCGCCACCACCTATCCGGTGGGCGCGGCCGACTGGCTCGCCGCACATCCCGACGTCGGGACGCGGATGTATAACCAGTACGGCTGGGGCGGATACCTCGCGTACCGCTTATATCCGCAGCCGAACCGCAGGGTGTTTATTTTCGGCGAGGCGGCGCTCATGGGCGACGATCTGCTGAACAAGTACGAGGACGTGCAGACGCTGCGGTCGGACTGGAAGCAAATCCTTGATCGTTGCCAGGTCGATTACGTGGTTTACAACCGCGGCGCGGCCCTCGCCAACGTCCTTGCCGCCGAGCCGGCCTGGCAGCTCGTCTACCAGGACTCCGTAGCAGTCATCTACGTTCGTCCGCGGATCGACACCCTCTTACCCGTCCACTGCTAATAGATCCGCCAGATCTTGAAGTTGGGCGAGTCGTAAGCGGGCGTCCCCAGCGAGGCCGGAGGTGCCGGCAGGTCGGACGTCCAGATCACATAACGGATGTGGTTGGTCGTCATGAAATCGCCGAGGCCCGCCTGGTCCGTGGTCAGCAACTCCAGGGTTCGCTGCGTCTTCGTGTAGTAGTCGAATGTCTCGTCGTAATGCCCGACGTAGACGGAGTCGGCGCTGTAGGCCGGCACATATAGCCCGACGCCGGGCATCGAAAGCACCGTCCCGCTCGGCTGGTTGCCGAGCCAGGCCAGCCCGTCGTATTCCGCCTGGCTCACCGAGTACTGCGGCTGGGCGGCTACCGCCAGCGGGGCGAGGACGAGAAACGCGCTGCCGACGGTGGCGAACGCGACGTATGAAAACGGCACGAGGGCGCGCGCCCGCACGCTGCGCAGCCGCGGCAGGATCACCTCGTACATGCCGCGGGCGGCCAGCACCCCCAGCGGCAGGTAGAGGCCGTCGAGGAAACGCCGGCGCAGGTCGCCCGCCGGGTTGGGTAGATAAAGGATGGCGGCAAGCAGGACCAGCCAGGCGACCAGGAAGACGTCCTCGCGGCTCCGACGTCGAAGCGCCCCTGGAATCCCGAACAGCGCAATGAGCAATTGAGGCGCGATGGCGAAGGCGAGGCTGATGCTCTCCGGCGGCAGCGAGTTCTTCGAGTGGAACGTCCAGCGCTGGACCTCAGGGTTGCCGACAAACGCGAGATATGAATAGAGGATGTATGGGGCCGGTATCGCAAAGGCAACGGCGCCGGCAAGCCAGCCTCGGGGAGGCGGCGGTCGCAGGATCATGGCCACCGCCGTGGCGCCACCCATGAGAATCGGCATCTGCGGGTGGATCGAAGCCTGGCCGAGCCAGGCGATCCCGGCGAGTGCGCCCAGGACCAGGCTGCCACGCTGTATCGCCGTCAGCGTCAACGCCACGCCGACGGCGGCGAACACACCCGACCAGGCGAAGTGCGGCAGCGCCAGCACCGAATAGAAGGCGGTCAGCTCGGGCATGCGCCAGTCGAGCGTGTCGGTGCGGTTGCCGAATATGACGGGGTGGCCGAGCGCCTGGATCACGTAGCCCAGGCCGAGGCCGACGGCGATGAAGAAAAAGGCGAACCGGCGGGCGGATCGGTCCTGGATGAAGTGCGAGACGAACAGCCACGATCCGGCCATGAGCGCGAACGCCGCCGCGACGCGCGCAAGGTGGAAGGTGGCGATCAGCGGCAGGTGGAGAATCGCCGCGAGGTGGCCGAGCAGGATCCAGAACATGAATAGGTATGCGGTGGGGCTGGATTCGGTCGTGTACCGGTTCTGCCACGCCCACGCTCCCTCCCAGCCCTGCCGCATCTTGGCGAGATAGGTGTTGGCGTCGTCACCCAGGTAGAAAAAGCCCATGAACACCTGGCCGTGGGGCTGGACGGCGTATGCATATAGGTAAGGCATCGCGGTGACGATCGCGAGAGCGAGCCCGGTCATCAGCGGCAGGTTCCACCGCCCAAGCCCGGGCCGAGCAGCTTCAATCGTGACCACGGGACCCGCCTTTACCGCTTCCATCGCCCCAGGCTCAGCCTCAGCACGGTCCACAGCGCCCGCCGAACCTCGCCACGGGAGACTTTGGATGCGCCGGCGACGCGGTCCTCGAAGCGGATGGGCACCTCGACGACGGAGTATCCCAGCCGGCGCGCCCGCCAGACCATCTCGATCTGAAACGAATACCCCTGCGAGACGACGTCATCGAGACCGATGTGTGAGATGAGCTCCCTCGTGTAGCACCGGTAGCCGGACGTGCAATCGTGGGTGGCCAGGCCCAAAAGGATCCGGCAGTAGACATTGGCGCCCCAGGAGAGCAGCCCTCGGTAGAAGGGCCAGCCCACAACGGAACCGCCGGGGATGTAGCGCGAGCCGATCGCCAGTCCCCCCGAGAGTCGGGCGGCGGCGACGATCGCATCGAGGTTCTCGGGAAGGTGCGACCCGTCGGCGTCCATCTCGACCATGAGCTGGGCGCCGTCTGCCAGCCCCATTCGGAACGCGTCCTCATACGCACTCCCGAGCCCCAGCTTGCGCGGACGATGCAGGACTCGCACCGCGCCATCGGCACCAGCCAGGCGATCGGCCAGATCGCCGGTGCCATCCGGCGATGCGTCGTCGACGATGAGGACGTCGTGCCCGAGCTTGCGGACACCCGCAACGACACGCTCCAGGTTCTGAATCTCGTTGTAGGTGGGCAGAACCACCAGAACCCCATTGGTCACTTTCGGAACCGGACTCTCAGGACGTGGCGGAACATGTCGAGCGAGCTGCGCACTGCACTGACCTTGGTGGGAGCCGAGTTGCGCCATACGACCGGCACCTCGGCTATGCGCATACCTTTCTTCTTGGCGAGGTAAAGCACCTCGGGGTCGTAGCCAAACCCGTCCGTGGTGAGGCCCGCGAAGACGTCGCGGGCGATATCGCCGCGGAAGAGCTTGAAGCCGCACTGCGTGTCCCAGATGCCCGGCAGGAGTACCGCCTGGACGATCAGGTTGAAGACCTTGCCCATCAGGACGCGATAGATCGGCTGCGCGAGCTCGACGCGTGAGCCTCTGACTGCCCGCGATCCGATCGCGACCCCGGCCCCTTTCGCCAGCGCGGCCTCGAGCTTCGGGAGCTCGTCGATCGGCGTCGACAGGTCAGCATCGGTAACGAGCACGGTTTCGCCCCGCGAGACTTGCACGCCCTCGGCCAGGGCGCGCCCCTTGCCGCGGTTTTTAGGCAGCGCCACGATCTTTACGGCGGGGTGCCGCGCGGCGGCTTCGTCCATTACCTTGCGAGTCTCATCGGCGCTGCCATCGTCGACCAGGATCAGCTCGTACGGCTCGCCGCGCGCATCGAGATATCGCTCGATGAGCTCGATGGTGCGCGGCAGCCGCTGCTCCTCGTTGTAGCAGGGGACCACCACACTTAATTTCATTCGGCGCCCAATCGTAAAGGGGGCGGGCTTGGAGATTTCTAAGAGTGGGCGCGCAAAACCCTCAGTGCATAAACAGGTAGCACGGCCATGCGCCGGATTCGCCACGGTTGATTGGCGAGCCTGAACAGCCATTCCATCCCCACTCGCCGCATCCACACCGGCGCCCGTGGCACGCGCCCGGTGAGGAAGTCGAAGGCGCCGCCGACACCGATCGCGACCGCAACGCCATCCAGCTTCTCCCCCACCCTGTCGATCCACAGCTCCTGATTCGGAGAGCCATACGCGACCAGCAGCATGTGCGGGCGTTCGGCGGCGATGCGGCTCACGGTTTCCGCGTCGGACGATGGGTCGGGTGAGCCAGAGTGTGCCGCCACCTGCAAGCCCACGTGCTCAGCCCGCAGCCGTTCCGCCAGGTCGTCCGCCACGCCTGGGGCCGCCCCAAGAAGGAATAGCCGAAACCGCCGGCGGGCACACATCTCTGCCAGCGGTGGAACGAGGTCGACTCCCGTGACCGGCTTCGCGAGCACGCAGCCCTGCCTCCGAGCCGCCCAGACAATGCCGCTTCCATCCGCCAGGCAGAGGTCGGCTGCATCGAGCACTCGAGCAAATTCCCGGTCGTCGTGAGCGCGCATGACGAACTCCGGGTTCACAGTGGCGACCATGTGGCGGCTGCCGCTGTCGACGAAGTCTTCGATGAGCGCTAGCGCGGCATCCATGTCGACGCAATCGACCCGGACCCCGAGGACGCGTGTCTGCTCCACGGGCTGATTATCAGTTGGAGGTGTGATCGTGCACAGCCATCGACCTCGCCACAGCCGTCGCACCGTGGCGCAGGATCACGCGCGCGCGCTTAGCTTATTGGCGTGAATGGCTCGGTTCCAACCGGGAACAGCTGGTGAAGACGGTTGCCGTCGATCTCAATCCGGCCACACGCGAGGTGGCAACGGGCACCGAGGTCTATACGCGCGAGGTCGGCTCTCGGCTGCGAGCCGCGGCGCCCGAGCTGCGCTGGCTGTTTTTCGCCTCGCGGGCGCGCGCCGGTCTCGGCGTCGATTTGATGGTGGTGCCGATGGCACGCATGTGGTCGCAGGTGCGATTGCCGCTTGCGCTGCGGCCCGCACATCCCGACCTGCTGTTCGTGCCCGCACACGCGATCCCATTCGGGTGGCCTGGCAAGTCACTCACCGTGGTCCACGACCTCGCCTTCGAGCGGTATCCGCACGCGTACTCGCAGGCCGAGCGCAGGTATCTCCAGCTGACGACGCGATGGGCGGCGCTGCGATGCCCGCTTCTGATCGTGCCGTCGGAATCGACCCGCAACGACCTCGTGGACCTGTATCGCATATCTCCCAAGCGTGTGCGGGTCGTGCCCCTGGGTGGTGGCGAGCAGGTCGAACGCGAGGTGGCGCCCGCGCGCAGGCTGAAGGAGCTCGGGTTGGAGGGCGATTTCGTGCTCCAGGTCGGCCGCGTCGAGGCTCGGAAGAATCAGACCGCCGCTCTGGCCGCGGTCGAGAGGCTTGGCGGCATCACGCTCGCGATCGCCGGCCCGGCGCGCGATGAGCGGCTGGCGGCTCGGCTCGGCGGCTCAGGTCGCGCCCGGGTCCTTGGCAACGTCGACCGTCCGACGCTGGAGCTGCTTTACCGGCGCGCGAAGGCGGTGGTGGTGCCGAGCCTGTACGAAGGCTTCGGCCTCCCGGTGCTGGAGGCGATGTCTCACGGGCAGGTGGTGGTGGCGGCGAGGGCGTCGTCGCTGCCCGAGGTGGGCGGCGATGCGGCACTGTACGTCGACGATCCCAACGACCCGGCCGAGCTGGCTGCGGCGTTGGAGACCGCCATCGGCGATACGAAGGTGCGCGCGAAGCTGCAGAAGGCGGCGAAGGTGCGCGCCGCTGGGTTCACATGGGACCGGTGTGCTGCCGGGGTCGCTGAGGTGGTTCGGGAGCTGGTGTAGACCCGTGCGGGTATTCCGCACCTTTGGGTCCAACGGGGCCTATCGAGGCCGGGTAATCCGCACTTTTGGGCGCAGACGGGCCCTTACAGGCCATCCGCCAGCGCGTCGTCGATTACTTCCCACGTCATTGCTGCCGAGCGTGACCAGCTGAATTCGGCCGCGCGCAGGATCCCGCGACGGCGAAGGTCGGCAGCGAGCTCGTGATCTCCCAGGATCTTCTCCAACGCCTTGCGCCATGCCTCGGCGTCACCGGCCGGCACGACCAGCCCGGCGTCGCCGACCACTTCGGGCAGGCTCGAGCTGTCGGAGACCACGACCGGCGTGCCACACGCCATCGCCTCGAGCGGCGGCAGCCCGAAGCCCTCGTACCAGGCGGGATGTGCCAGCACCCTCGCGAGGTTGTACACAGCTGGTAGCTGCGAAGGCTCGAGCGCGTCGAGATGGTGGACGCGATCGCCGAGCCGGCTGATTCGGTCCCGGATCGCCTCGTAGTTCCATCCCCAGCCGCCGACGATGACCAGATCCGGCCGGTCGCGCAGCATCGCCCACGCTTCCAGCAGCGTGAGGAGGTTCTTACGCGGCTCGATCGTGCCGACGAAGAGGATGAAGCGCTCGGGCAGATGCAGGCGCTCGCGGGCGGAGGCAAGCTCGTCGCCGCTCATCGGCCGCAGCCCCAGCGATACGCCATGCGGTATCACTGTGATCCGGGCCGGATCGACGCCGAACAATTCTTCGGCGTCGCGCGCGGTGTTGTTCGAAACCGCAATCACCCTGTCTGCGCGCCTAAGCGAGCTGGGTACCACCCATCGCGTGCTCAACGGTTGGCGCTGAGGAAACCAGCCCGCGTTGCGGTAGATCGCGAGGTCGTGGACCGTGATCACCGACGGAGAGCCGACATCCATGATCGGCAGCGCGCCGGCGGCGCCGAAGAAAACGTCGGGCCGCAAGCGGCGCAGCCGCGCCGGCCATTGCATGTGGCGACCGACGAATGGGAGCGCCGGCAACCGGCGATAGGAAATCGCGCGCGCTGCCTCGGCCGCAACCCCATCGGGAACGAAAACCGTGAATCGGCAGTCCGGCCGTTCCACGCTCATCGCTCGAAGGATCTGGGCCGTGTAGACGCCGACACCGGCCCATGGCCGGGCGAGCCCGACGCCATCTACCGCGAGGTGGAGACCCGTCAACCGGTCAGCGCAGGTATGACTGGTTGCGCTTCAGCACCTCGAAATGCTCCAGGGCGAGTCCAGTGCCTCGCACGACCGAGGTCTGGGGCTCGTCGGCGATGAGCACCGGGATGCCGGTGTGCATCGACAGGAAGCGGTCGATCCCGCGCAGCTGGGCCCCGCCTCCGGACATCACGATGCCGCGGTCGAAGATGTCGGCCGCGAGCTCAGGCGGCGTTTCCTCGAGGACGCTGCGCACGGCGCCGACGATCAGGCGCAGCGGTTCCTGGATCGCCTCGGCCACGTCGTTCGACGACACCTCGAGGCTGCGAGGCAGGCCGGAGACGAGGTCTCGCCCGCGCACCTCGGTTCGCAGCGGCTCCCGCATCGCGATCGCGGAGCCGACCGCGATCTTCACCTCCTCGGCGGTGCGCTCCCCAACGAGGAGGTTGTGGCGGCGCTTGAGGTGAGTCGCAATCGCGTCATCGATGCGGTTGCCGCCGACCCGAATTGAGTGTGCGACGACCATGCCGGACAGCGAGATGACCGCGATCTCGGTCGTGCCGCCGCCGATGTCGCAAACAGCGTTGCCGCGCGGTTCGGAGATCGGCAAGCCGGCACCGATGGCGGCCGCCAGCGGCTCGTCGATGAGCCACGCCTGCCTCGCGCCTGCGGAGATGGCGGCCTCAGTGACGGCTCGCCTCTCGACCGAGGTCACACCCGACGGCACGCAGATCATGATCTCGGGCTTGAAGATGCGCTGGCGTCCCTGCACCTTGCCGATGAAGTGATGGAGCATCCCTTCCGTCACCACGAAGTCCGCGATGACGCCATCTCTCATGGGCCGCACGACCTGAATCGTGTCGGGCGCGCGACCCACCATTTCGAACGCCTGCCTTCCGACGGCCAGGATGCGCGTGCCGTCGCGATTGACCGCCACCAATGACGGCTCGTTGACAACGATCCCTTCGCCTTTGACGTAGATGAGCACCGTCGAGGTGCCCAGGTCGATCCCTATCTTTTTACTTAGCAACTACTCGTACGAGTGGCCCGGGTGGTTGATCTCCGAATCGACTGGGACTCGCTCGATCTGTGCGCCAATCGAGGCGAGCTTGCCCGCCATGTCTTCGTAGCCACGCTCAACATGCCACGCGTTGCGCAGCAGGCTCTCGCCCTCTGCGCACAGGCCCGCGATGACCAGGGCGGCGCCCGAGCGAATGTCGGGGATGGTCACCTCCGTGCCTCGCAGCCTGCACGGGCCGTGCACGACCGCGTGAATGCGGCCTTCGACTGTGATCCCCGCCCCCATCTTGGCCAGCTGGGTCACATGCTGGAACCGATTCTCGTGCACGTATTCGGAGATCACGGTTTCACCGTCGGCCTGAGTCATCAGCGCCATGTACTGCGCCTGGAGGTCGGTCGGGAAACCGGGAAAGGTCCAGGTCGACATGTCGATGGGCTTGATGCGCGTGCGCGGCCGCCTGCCGACCCGGAACCATCCGTCGCCCGTCTGCACATGCGCGCCGGCCAGCTCGAGCTTGAGGAGGAGAACGTGCAGGTCCTCCGGGCTGCTGCACTCGATTTTCAGCTCGCCGCCCGCAGCCGCGACCGCAATCGCGTACGTACCCGCTTCCAGGTAGTCCGCGATCACCGTGTGCTCGGCGCCGCCGAGCTCCCGCACGCCATCGACGACCAGGCGCTCGGTGCCGATGCCTTCGATGCGCGCGCCCATCTTCACGAGGAGGCGGCAGAGGTCCTGCACATGGGGCTCGCGCGCGGCGTTGAAGATCTCCGTGCGCCCTTCGGCCAGCACCGCGGCGAGAAGGATGTTTTCAGTTCCGGTGACGGTAGGCAAATCGAAAACGATGCGCTCGCCGCGCAGGCGATCGACCTCGGCCACGATCTCGGTGGCCGACTCCTCGATTCGCGCGCCCATCTGGCGCAGCCCGCGCAGGTGCTGCTCAACGCGGCGGGCTCCGATGTCGTCACCGCCAGGCCGCGGCAGGCGCGCTTGCCCGAAGCGGCCCAGCAACGCGCCGAGAAGCACGATTGTGGCGCGCATTCGCCGCCCGAGCTCGTCCGGGACGTTGGTGCCGCGGGCATTGCCCATGCGGATGTTCACCGACCCCTCCCCATCGGTGCGGCCGCCCAGCTCGGTGAGGATCTGGGCCATGAGCTCGGTGTCCGTCACCCGCGGCACGTTGCTCAGGCGCACCGGCTCGGATGTGAGGAGGGCCGCCGCCATCTCAGGCAGCGCGGCGTTCTTCGAGCCGCTGACGCACAGCTCGCCGGCCAATTGGGCGCCGCCGGTAATGCGCAGCGCGAAGTCGCGGCGCGGCGCGGGTGATTTCATCGGTGGTTACGGTACAGAGAGGGACGCCGCGCTGCCGGTCAGCCTCGGCGCAGCCTGGCCAGCCTGAGGCGAGCTTCCGCGATGGCAAGGGCATTCTGGAACTCGGTCTCCTCGGCCGTCGTGAGCGTGCCCGCCAGCTTCTCCTGCGCTCGCCGCCGCGCCTCTTCCGCCCGCTCGACCGAGATCTCGTCGGCGTGCTCGGCCACGTCCGCGAGCACGGTCACTCGCTCGGGCAGCACCTCGAGGAACCCTCCGCCGACGAACAGCACCTGCTCCTGACCCCCCATCACCTCCTGGATGCGAAGGGGTCCCGGCTTGAGCACCGTCATGAGGGGCGCGTGCCGAGCCATGACGCCGAGCTCCCCGTCAGCCCCATTCGCGATGATGAACTCGACCTCGCCCTCGAAAAGGCTCCGCTCGACGCTGACGACGCGCAGCGGGTATTTCAACTGGTTTTCTTCATCATCTGCTCGCCCTGCTCGCGCGCTTCCTCGATGGTGCCCACCATGTAGAAGGCTTGCTCCGGAAGATCGTCGTGCTTTCCCTCGAGGATCTCTTTGAAGCCGCGAACGGTGTCGGCAACCTTGACGTACTTTCCTTCGCGCCCCGTAAACCGTTGCGCAACGCTGAACGGCTGTGACAGGAAGCGCTGGATCTTGCGGGCCCGCGACACAGCTTGCTTGTCGTCTTCGGACAGCTCTTCCATGCCGAGAATGGCGATGATGTCCTGAAGATCCTTGTAGCGCTGCATCGTCTTCTTGACGCCCTGGGCCGCGTCGTAATGCTCCTGGCCGACAACCGACGGCTCGACATAGCGGCTCGATGACCCCAGCGGGTCGATGGCCGGGTAGATGCCGATCTCCACCAGCGAGCGCTCTAGGCGCACGGTGGCGCCCAGGTGGGCGAACACGGTCTGAATGGCCGGGTCGGTGTAGTCGTCGGCCGGCACATACACGGCCTGGACTGACGTGATCGACCCCTTGCTGGTCGAGGTGATTCGCTCCTGCAGCTCACCCATCTCGGTAGCCAGCGTTGGCTGGTAGCCGACGGCGGATGGCATGCGGCCGAGCAGCGCTGACACCTCTGAGCCCGCGAGCAGGTAGCGGAAGATGTTGTCGACGAAGAGGAGCACATCGGCGCCTTCCTCATCGCGAAAGTACTCGGCCATGGTCAACCCGGTCAGACCGACCCGCGCTCGCGCGCCCGGCGGCTCGTTCATCTGGCCGAACACCAGCGCGGTTTGAGGGAGTACGCCGGCATCCTCCATCTCGCGGTACATGTCGTTGCCCTCGCGCGTCCTCTCCCCCACGCCGGCGAAAACTGAACGTCCCTTGTGGTGATAGGCGATGTTGCGGATCAGCTCCTGCACGATCACGGTCTTCCCAGTGCCGGCGCCGCCAAAGAGGCCGATCTTCGAGCCCTTGGCGAACGTGCAGATGAGGTCGATGACCTTGATCCCCGTCTCCAGGATCTCGACTTTCGCCTGCTGCTCCGACACCGGTGGCGCCTCGCGATGAATGGGCCAGCGGGTCACGCCTTCCGGGGCGGGTTCGTCATCGATGGGGGCGCCAATCACGTTGAACAGCCGTCCCAGCGTCTCGACACCAACCGGTACGGAGATGGGGGCTCCTGTCGCGATCACCTTGTCGCCGCGGCGGAAGCCGTCCGTGGAGTCCATCGCGATGCAGCGCACGACGTTGTTGCCGATGGCGCTCGCGACCTCGAGCACCACCGTCTTCTTCTCGGCGGTGGTCACCTCCAGAGCCTCGAACAGCTCTGGCTGCTCGCCGGCGGGGAAGGCGACATCGACGACGGCGCCGATGACCTGGCTCACCTTGCCTTCGCGTGTCTTCTTCTTCGTGTCAGCCATGCGTCTCCTTCATGTAGGTCAACCCGCCGAGCGCAATGCCTCTGCGCCTCCGACGATCTCCATCAGCTCCGTGGTGATGCCCGCCTGGCGGACCTTGTTGGCAAAGAGGGTCAGGGAATCGATGAAGTCGCCCGCTGCTTTGGTGGCGTTCTGCATCGCGATCATCTTGGCCGAGTACTCGCTGGCCTTGTTCTCCAGCACCGCCTGGTAGACCTGCGTCTCCACGTATCGCGGCAGCAGCGCGTCGAGGACTGATTCCGGGTCGGGTTCGTAGATGTAGTCCGCGGGCGGACTGGCTTCCTTCTCGCGCACGGGGATCTCTGCCGGGATGAGCGTGCGAACCACGGCCTCCTGCCTGAGCGTCGAGATCCACTTCGCGTAACAGAGGAGTACCGCGTCGACGTCGCCCCGCGTGTACTCCTCGAGCGCGACTGCGACGCCGGAGAGGATGGTGGCGATCGACGGCCGATCCGGGAGGCCACTCGTCTCCGCGATCACGTTCCTGCGAAAGCGCAGCAGGAAATCCCGGCCCTTGCGCCCGAGGGTCACGTACTTGGGCTGGTCCGGGTAGTGCTCCTGCATGTACCGCGTCGCGGCGCGAATGCTGTTGACGTTGATGGCGCCGGCCAAGCCCTTGTCGGTGGTGACCAGGATCATCACCGCGCGCGTGCCCTCGCGCCGAACGAGGAATGGGTGCTTGTACTCGGTAGCCCGCTCGCCGGCAGTCTGCAGGACCTCGAGCATCTTTTCCGCATACGGCCGGGTGGCCTGCACAGCAGCCTGCGCTCGCCGGAGCCTGGTCGCCGCGACCACCTGCATCGCCTTGGTGATCTTCTGCGTGTTCTTGATGCTGTCGATCCGGCGGACGATGTCTCTGTAGGCGGGCAACTATTTGGTGGCCTTCTTCCGCGATGCCGCCTTGGGTTTCGGTTCTGGCTTCGCCTCGGCCCTGGGCTCCTCTTTGGGCTCGGCTTTTGGAGTGGGATCCGGAACGTTGCTGTAGCCCTCCACCCCGAACTGGTTGTTGAAGGTCGAGATCGCCGCCTTCAGGCGCTCGAACAAGCTGTCGTCAAGAGCCTTCTTCTCCTCGATCGTCTGCAGCACGGCCGGTCGCTCGCTCCGCAAGAAGCGCACGAATCCCGCCTCCCATTCCTTGACCCGAGCGACGGGCACCTTGTCGACATGGCCTTGCGTGCCGGCGTAGAGGACGGCGACCTGCTCGGCGAGAGGGACGGGCTGGTACTTGTCCTGCTTGAGGAGCTCGGTGAGCCGCGCGCCTCGTTCCAGCTGGTTGCGCGTCTGCGAGTCGAGGTCGGAGGCGAACTGCGCGAAAGCGGCAAGCTCGCGGTACTGGGCGAGGTCGAGGCGAAGCTGGCCCGCGACCTGCCGCATAGCCTTGGTCTGCGCGTCGCCGCCCACGCGGGAGACGCTGATGCCGACGTTCAGCGCTGGGCGCTGGCCGGCGTTGAACAGGTCGGACTGCAGATAGATCTGCCCATCGGTGATCGAGATCACGTTGGTGGGGATGAACGCGGACACGTCGTTGGCCTGCGTCTCGATGACGGGCAGCGCGGTGAGCGAGCCGCCACCGTGGGCCTTGTTCATCTTCGCCGCCCGCTCGAGCAAGCGCGAGTGAAGGTAGAACACATCGCCCGGGTATGCCTCCCGACCGGGCGGCCGGCGCAGAGTTGCCGACACCTCGCGGTACGCCCACGCCTGCTTGGTGAGGTCGTCGTAGCAGCAGAGGGCGTCCTTGCCCTGGTCCATGAAGTACTCGCCCATGGCGCACCCCGCATAGGGGGCGATGAAGTTGAGCGAGGCAGGCTCGGAAGCGGTCGCCGCGACGATGATCGTGTAGTCCATCGCACCGTTCTCTTCGAGCGTGGCCGCCACCCGAGCGATCGACGCCGCGTTCTGGCCGATGGCCACGTACACGCAGATGAGGTCCTTGCCCTTCTGGTTGATGATGGTGTCGAGCAGGACGGTCGTCTTGCCCGTGAAGCGGTCGCCGATGATCAGCTCTCGCTGCCCGCGACCGATGGGGATCATCGCGTCGATGGCCTTGATGCCGGTCTGCACGGGGGTGTCGACGCGCTGACGGGTGATAACGCCGGGCGCGATCTTCTCGAGAGGCAGCGTCTTGGTGGTGTTGATCGGACCCTTGCCGTCGATCGGCTGGCCCAACGGATTGACGACCCGGCCGATCAGCTCCTCACCGACCGGCACCTCGAGCAGCCGCCCGGTGGTATGGACCTCGTCGCCCTCGTGAAGGTGTCCATACTCACCGAGGATCACCGACCGGACCTGGTCTTCCTCCAGGTTGAGGGCAAGTCCATAGGTTTCATGCGGGAACTCCAGCAGCTCACCCGCCATCGCGTTCTGGAGGCCGTAGATCTGCGCGATGCCATCTCCCGTGGCCACGATCCGCCCGACGTCGGTGGCGACCAGACTGGCGTCGAAGTCCTTCAGGCGTTCCTTGATGACTTCCGAGATCTCTTTGGTGCTGATTCCCACTCTTCTCTCTTATCTCCTAGGTCGCATCCGCCAGGCGGCGGTGCAGCTGCTGCAATCGTGTGGCGACGCTGGCATCGATCAGGTGGTCGCCGTACTGGAGCTTCAATCCGCCGACGATGCGGCGGTCGACGGATGCCGTGACGCGAACCTCTTTGCCAAGCCGTTGCGACAAGCGGCTGCCAAGGAGCTCTCGATCCTCGGATGAAAGCTCGACTGCGGTCGTCACGCGCGCGCGCACGCGGCCGGCGGCTTTGTCAGCCATCTCCTCGAACTCATCAAGGATGCCGTCTGCCTGGTCGACGCGGCCCGTCTCGACGAGCATCCTGGCCAGGTTGCTCGCCTCGGGGTCCAGCAGCCCTGTTTCAGCGATCAGCTCCACACGCCGGGACACGGGAATGGTTGGGTTTCGAAGCACCTGGGCCAGCGAGTCGTCGCCCATGAGTCCTTTGATCGCGACCAGCTGATTGCGCCAGTCGTCGACGCGACCCTCCTGTGTGGCCAGCTCGAATACCGCGCTCGCGTAGCGTCTAGCGGCGGCCGTCGCCACTCGCCACCTCCTCGATCGCCTTATTGATCAGCTGCCTGTGTTTCGTCATGTCGAGGGTCTCTCCGATGACCTTCTCGGTCGCGGCCACGACGAGTCCGGCCACCTCGCTGCGCACGGCCTGGATCGCTTTCAAGCGCTCGGCCTCGATTTCCTTCCGTGCCGACTCGATCAGGCGCCGGGCCTCTTCCTCGGCCTTCTGCTTGAGATCCTGCCGGAGCTGCTCGGCCGACTTGCTCGCGGCCTCGATCACAGACTGCGCGGTCTTGCGGGCCTCGTTCAGCTTGGCCTCCGCCTCCTTGAGATTGGCTTCCGCGTTCGTACGTGCCTGCTCGGCCTCTTTCAACTGTTCGGCGATGGCACGCCGCCGAGCCTCCGCCACCTTGACAAGCTCCGGATACACGTAGCGGGACAAGATGGCGAGCATCGCAAGAAACGCGATCAGCTCAACGATCACGGTTCCATCGATCGTGACGACGCCCGCGGAGCCTGCCAGCAGAAGCATTAGTGGACCTGGGATAGCAGAACGAAACCCAGCCCGAAGGTGACGAAGTACATGCCTTCGACGAGGCCGATCACCGCGAAGAGCCACGGCAGCATCCGGCCCTGGGCCTCAGGCTGGCGGGCGATGCCGCCGAGGAAAGCGTTGCCGGCGACGGCGTCGCCGATGCACGCTCCGATGGCGGCGCCACCAAGGGCAATACCGAATCCGAGCAGCGCCGCAGCCAGTCCGATTCCGTGGTCAGTCACTGATCTACCTCCTACTAATGATGTTGGTGTTCAAGACCCTCGCGGGCCGCGGCGAAGTACACGACGGTGAGCAACATGAAGATGAAAGCCTGGATGAAACCGATGAATAGGACGTCGAAAGCCTTCCAGACGATGAGCAGGACGCTGCCGATGATCGTTCCGCCCACCGTGCCTATAAGCGGCAGCGACAGCGCCGAGAAACCGACGATCAGGCCGATGATCGCCGTGCCGGCGAAGATGTTGCCGAAGAGCCGCATTGCGAGCGTCACCGGCTTGGTGAGCTCCTCCAGGATATTGAGGGGAGTGAAAAAGATACGTGCGGCCCAGGGCAGCTCGAATGGTTTGGTGAAGCGGCGGAGATAGCCCGGCCAACCGAGTACCCGGACGCTGTACCACTGCACCACCGCGATGACGACCAGTGCCATGGCGAGCGTTTGATTGAGGTCGGCATTCGCGCCGTGAAGAATCGGCACGAGGCCGAGGGGCAGGAACTCGATCCAGTTGGCAACGAGGATGTACAGGAACAGGGTGAGCGCGAGCGGGATGATGAAAAGCGCATCTTCCGAGACATTCGTACGAATCAGGTTTCGCAGCGATTCGTATCCGAATTCGAACACCGCCTGGACCCTGCCGGGTTCTCCTTCGCGCAGGTTCGATCGAAGCCAGAACGCGACGCCCAGTGTGGCAAGCACCGCCACCGCGCTCGAGATGAGGCTGTCGTAGTTGAAGGTGCAGAGGGTGCCGCAGCCGAGATCGATGGTGGGGTGGGACCCGAGCGAACCCTCGGCGTGGATCACGCTCGCCGTCCCTGGCGCACGCCGATTCCGACCATGACCAGCTGGGCCGCCGCGATGCCGGCCACGACGGGCCACACCGAACCGCCGAGGATCCGCGCGGCGAGCAGGCCGAGAAGGGTGAACAGGGAGAGTCGAAGGAAGCTGGTGACGAGCATCGGCGCGCGGCGATCGAGCGCCGCCTTGATGATGAAACCGTTGAGCGAGCCGACCATGAGACCCACGGAAACGCCGGCGCCAAGAAGAGTCTGTCCCGCCAGGTTGGCCGCGACGACCACGGCGACTGCGAGGAATAAAGAGGCAATCAGCGTCTCCCGTTGGATGCTGCCTGCCCTCACTTAGAGAAGTCCCTCACTTTCATCCAGATGCCCGCCGCACCCGCCGCCAGGCCCACAAACAATCCGATGAGAACGAACAAAGGTGCCGTGTGCCACGCCTTGTCGAGCGCGACGCCACCCAGCAGCGGTAGAAGAACCACAGCAGCGAGGTAAAACCCCAATCCGGCCAGATCCGCCCCGGTGGGCCCTGAGCTCGAAGTGGGCGCCATGCCCCTGCGAATTCTACCGGGAGCCCGGTTCTGACAGCAGGCGGCGCAGGAACGGCGCGGGGATGCGAGTGCCGGTCCTCTGCAGCCAGTCGGCCGCGACGGTCGAGGCGATCACCAGGGCCGCGACCAGCACCACAGCGAGTATCCGGCGATGCCCGAACATCATCAGCCCGACGGTGCCGAGCAGCGCCGTCGCCGAATAGAAGACGAAGCACGTCTGCCTTGGATTGAGGCCCATGGCCTGGAGGCGGTGATGGATGTGATCGAGGTCCGGGCGCGCCATGGAGGACCGTTCCCGCCGCCGCCTCACGATGGCCCAGGCCGTGTCGGCGATGGGCAGCGCCAGGGCGAGGATGGGGACGGCGAGCGCAAAGCCGACCGCAACTTTGGCGACGCCGAGGATCGAGATCACTCCGACCGCGGCACCCAGGAAGTGAGAGCCCGAGTCGCCCATGAAGATGCGGGCCGGGCTGAAGTTGAAAAGCAA
>VBHB01000120.1 GCA_005880315.1 Chloroflexota bacterium
GGTGGTGGCCGGCAGCGTGCTCGCATTCGCGGTCGTGATCCAGGTTGCGATCCCCTTCTTTGCCGCGGGCCACGCGTATCCATACATCGGCGACCGCTACGCCGAGGTCGGAGGCAGCCCGCGCGGAATCCTGACGACGCTGGTGACCAACCCCCTCCGTATCGTCCGCGCGTTGCTCGTGCCCAAGAAGATCTACTTCGTCATCGGAGTCTTCGGGTCCACCCTTGGGCTCAGCGCGCTGGCGGGCTGGGCCTCGCTGCTGCTGCTGCCGACGCTGGGTTATCTCCTGCTGTCCAACTACGCGCCGCAGTTCTCCTTCGACTCGCAGTACTCGGCGCCCCTGCTTTCGCTTGTCGTTGGCACCGCGATCCTGGGTTTCGCGCGGATGCCGGTGACGGCGCGCCGTCCCCTCATGGGGGCGGTCGTCGCGAGCTCGCTGGTCTTCAGCTGGGCCTATGGCGACCTGCCCGTGTCGAGGAAGTTCGACGGGACTTTGTTCTCGACCGAATCGCGCTACGCGGCCTTCCTACCGGCGCTGGGCCAGATCGCCCCAGACGCGCGCGTGTCGGCCGAGAACGGATTCCCAAGCCACCTGTCGGAGCGCCGGTTCATCTACGAGTACGGATTCGAGGGCGTGGTCGACGCGGAATGGGTCGTCCTCGACTACGCAGGGACCAAACCCAAGTACGACATGGCGACGTTCAACGCCCAGGTCACCTCGGTCGAAGCTGCGGGATACGAGGAGGTCGCGAGCGGCTACGGCCTGGCCCTACTGCACAAGCGGTGACCCACGCGTTGGGCGCCTAACGCGCCTATCGGAGCCGCACGATGCGCGCCTTTGGCGCCTAACGCGTGCAATCAGCTACCCGTACCAGCCGACCACGTCCACGATCACGCTGGTCGAGCCGAAGTCGTTGCGGATGTCGATCTTCCCCCCGGGCGAGAGCTTGACGATCACCAGGTTGGGCACCGCTTGCCCGGCGACGAAGTTGAGGTCAGAGGCGACCGGCGCGCTCGTCCCGTCCGGCCAGACCACAAGGTCGCTCGCCGCGGTCGGCCCGTCCACCGTGACGTTGAGGACAACGGCCTTCGCCGCGCCCGGCACCCCACCGCTGCCGGCCACCGTCACGATCATGGTCTCCCCCGGACCGAGCGGTGAGCTGCGGCCGCCCGTGCCGTTGCGCGTGTCGACGATCCGGGTCGGGCTGAGCGTCGTGAACGATGCACCACTTGTCGAGGCGTCGGTGAAGTAGCCGTTGACGTCGACGATCAGGTCCGCCGAGCCGACTCCGTTGTAGAAGGTGACCTTGCCCGTGCTTCCCACGGGCACGATGACCCGGTTCGGCACCGTCACCCCGGCAGCCCAGTTGAGGTTGGAGGCGAGCGGCCGCGACACCCCCGTGGGGTAGACGGTGAAGAAGCCGGCCGAGCTGGTGTTGGTCGCGGTGACGTTCATCACGACCGCGCTCACGCCCGCGCCCGGAATCCCGCCCGCGCCCGTCACCTGGACGTCGAGCGTGCTGCCCTGGCCCAGGTGAATGCCCGCGTTGGCCTGGCCGCTGGCCGAGCGCGTGTCGGTGATCCGGGCCGGCACCACCGGCACGTACTCCCCGGCCGAGCTTCCGCTCCAGGGAACGTAGTAACCCTCGAGGTCGACCACCGCGTCGGCCGACCCGATCCCGTTGTGGATCGTGATCGCGCCGCCCGTGCCCAGGCCGACCGAGACCAGGTTGGGCACTGTCTCGTGCGCCGCGAAGTTGAGGTTGGAGGCCGTCGGCAATGCGCCTCCGCTCGGGTAGACCGTGAAGAAGCCTGCCTCCGATTCGTTGGTCGCGGTCACGTTGAGGATCACGGCGCTCGCGTTGGCGGGAACGGTCGTGCTGCCGAACGTATGGCCGGCGATGGCCAGGCTCGTGTTCTCTCCGTTGCCTCCGCTGCCGAGCGTTCCGCCGTTCCGGGTGTCGAGCAAGCGCACCGGCGTCACCGCGGTGTACACGCTGCCTATCAACGTGAAGTGGTCCGCCCCGCTGACGGCACTGGTGCCCGCCGGCGTAGTCACGGTCACGTCCACCGTGCCCAGGCCGGGCGGGCTCGTCGCCGCGATCTGGGTCCCACTGGTGACGGAGAACGAAGCGGCCGCAGCGGAGCCGAACTTGACCGCGACAGCGCCGGTGAAGTCGGAGCCGGTGATCGTCACCGAGGTCCCGCCGGCCGGCGGTCCGTGGTTCGGAGCCACCGAGCTCACCACCGGAGGATTCGCGTAGGTGTAGGCCGAAGGCGCCGTGACGGAAGTGCCATCGGGCTGGCTGATGGTGATGTCGACTGCTCCGACGCCTGCCGCGGCCGGCGTCGTGGCGGTGATCTTTGTGCTGTTGGCAACGACCACGTTGGTCGCGGAATTGGACCCGAAGCTGACCGCAGCTCCGGACTGGAAGTGACCACCGGCAATCGTCACCGGCTGCCCGCCGCCGACCGGACCGAGGCTCGGGCTGATAGAGCTGATCGAGGGTTGGATTGCCAACCGGCCGGTGGCCGTGCCCCAGTCGCCGGCGTTCGAGGCGCTGGCCTGGTATTCCGCTGTCAGCCACACATCCGCCGGGTTGATCGGATCTTGCGCCGCCGCCGAGTAGTCGCCCCAGCGGTTGACCGAGCCCAGCTTGTACGAAGTCTGACCCGAAGCGATCGTGACTGGACTCTCGAGCGTCTTGGGCGAGGTCGCCAGGCTGTCCACCGCCGACGCGCTGGGGAAGAGAGTCGGTGATGACGACGAGTACCCGATGAACGGGTCGCCCCCGTCGTCGAGCGTTATGGCCGGCAGGTAGAGGTCAACACCTGCCTGCGCAGCATCGAAATCCTGCGCCACGGTGGGCTGTGGGCCGCCCGTCGCGACCGCCACCACCCGCATGCAGTCCCTTGTGGTGGAGTCTCCGGCAGGTTTGCATCCGTCAGTTCCTGAGACCCACAACATTCCGCTCTGCCACGTCGCGGCGAGGAACCTGTCGTCGATCTGATCAGTGACCGCCACGCCGCTTGGCTGGCGCGGGCTGGGCGGGGTGTTGATGGCCTGAATCGCCGGATCGTGCTCCGTCCAGGCAACATTGCCGGCGATCGGCGTGCCGGTGATCGCGACCACCCCGATGGTGGGCGAGCCGGTGGTGCAGCCGGACGGGCAGTCGGCGTTGTTGTAGCTCAACCATTCGGTCGTTGTCGCCGTGAGCGATTGTGCGGGCACCACCCTGTAGCGCGTCGCATCCGGGAGAAACGCAGAGACATTAGGGGCAACGCCGGAGACCAGATCGGATTTCTGGACCACCCAGGTCTCCTGGCCGGAGAATATCGCGGTGGCGGGCGAGGCGCCCGTGTAGTCATTCCACGAGATGACCACCTTGTCGGAGCTGACCCCGATCATCGGCTGGTCATCGAGCGTGGCGGTTGCGCTCGTCAGAAGAAAGACGTTCCAGTTCGCGCTCGGATCGGAGGTTTTCGAGACCGCGACATACACCTGGCTGTCGTTGGTCGTGGTAAACGCGAGACCCGAGAGGAACCACCTGCCGCTCTCCGCGTCGTACAGGATCCTGGGATCGGAAAACCGATAGCCGGCCGGCACGCCGAAGAATACGTTCAGGTCGGCAGTGACGCCCAGTGTGCCGGACTTGCTCCAGATCGATAGAACGCTGTTGTCCGCCTCGACGAGGGAGGTGGGGCCGGCAGCCAGCTGAGTGTCGGGTGGCTGCAGGTTCTGGCCGCTTCCGTACAGGCCCACCTGTCCCAACCGGTCCATGACCGGGAAGGCGGCCAGCTGCTGTGGTGTTTGTGGCGAGGAGGTTGCCGCACTGGGCGACGGCCCACCTGGCACGGCCACGTTCCCTGAGAGCCGTCCGCTTTGACCACGGTTGGCGCGCTGTTGTCCGGCCGCGTGTGCCGCCCGATCCCTGGGCAGCCAGGGGACCGGGTTGTCAGGATGAGTCACGCCCGGCGACGCCGGCAATCCTTGAAGATGCACGAGTCTGGGAGGGGCGACCTGAAGAGTCCGTGACTGCGGCGGGTTTGGAGCCGGAGCTGCTGCCGAACCTTCCCTGGTCGAGCCGATCGGAGCGCTGATGACCGCCACAAGTGCGGCCAACGGCACGATGAGTCGACGACGAAACACTCCTTCCACCTCTTCTGATGTCTACCGACCTGGACGGTTGCGGCCGCTCACTGTGGGCCAACCCGAAGGTTGCGCTAGAGAGCTATCCGTACCATCCGACCAGGTCGACGATGACGCTCGTCGAACCGAAATCGTTGCGGACGTCGATCTTGCCTCCTGCCGAGAGCTTGACGATGACCAGGTTGGGCACCGCCTGCCCGGCGACGAAGTTGAGGTCGGAGGCGACCGGCGCGCTCGTTCCGTCCGGCCAGACTACCAAATCGCTCGCCGCGGTCGGCCCGTCAACAGTGACGTTGAGCACAACGGCCTTCGCCGTGCCCGGCACGCCGCCGCTGCCCGCCACCGTCACCATCATGGTCTGCCCCTGGCCCAGCGGCGAGTTGAATCCGCCTGTCCCATTACGCGTGTCGACGATCCGGGTTGGGCTGAGCACCGTGAACGATGCGCCGCTCGCCGTGCTGTCGGTGAAGTAGCCGTTGACGTCGACGATCAGGTCGGCCGAGCCGACCCCGTT
>VBHB01000048.1 GCA_005880315.1 Chloroflexota bacterium
CGGGCGAGCTCGACGCGGTCCGAGAGGCGTCTACCGAGGGCGTGCGGCTGAGCCGGGAGGCCGGCGACCTCTACGTGCTCGAGATCATGCTGATGGAGCTGGCCTTCTCTCTTCTCATGGCGGGCGACCTTGACGGGCCGAGGCCGCTCTACACGGAGGCTCTGCAGATCGCGCGCCGGATCGACGACCGGCTCGTTCAGTCCTATCTGATGGCCGCGTTCGGCTACTACGCGGCATTGGCTCGCCACGGACGGCTGGCGGCCCAGTTATTGGGGGCTGCGGAGTCGACACGCCTGGGAGCGGGCGCAGCAGTGATTGCGCCGATGGCGCCAATGATCGCCCAGACGGAGGAGACCGCGATCGCCCTGCTGGGTCAGGCGAGGTTCGACGATGAGTTTGGCGCGGGCAAGCGAATGAACCGAGAGGCCGCGATCGCGCTGGCGCTGGGCGAGTCAGGCCAGGCTGCCAGGGCTTCCGGCGCCTCCAGTGACAGCGCCCTTGGCGGGCTCGGGCGGCGAGAGGCCGAGGTGGCTCGGCTGATCGCCGAAGGCCTCAGCAACAGGCAAATCGGGGCGCGCCTGTTCATTTCCGAGCGCACCGTGGACAGCCACGTGCGCAGCATCCTGAACAAGCTCGGCTTCAACTCCCGGGCCCAGATCGCCGGCTGGGTCGCGAGGCGGTAATGCTCCGCGCGGCAACGCCCGATTCGGTTCGTTTTGCGCAAAAGGCGCGTCTCACGCCGGGTTGATACGTGCGTTTGGCGCAAAAGATCCGTAATTCCGGCTACCTTACCGGAAGCCGTTTGCCGTGTCGGTCAAAGGAATCGCCAAGTGACGAACCTGTATGTCTGGCTGCGGTTCCTCCATCTGTTCGGCCTTGCGGTGTTTCTCTTCGCGCACGGAGTCACCGGCGGCGCATCCCTGGCTCTGCGCGCGCCCGTTTCGGTCGCAAGTCGCAGGCTGCTCAGGCTCTCGCAGCGGGCAGGGATCGTCGCCAATGCCGGCCTGCTCGTCGTGATAATCACCGGAGTCTGGATGGCCTTCGCAGGGCAGTGGTGGGGCCGCGGCTGGCTATGGGTATCGATCGTCATCCTCGTCGCGATCCTTGCCGCGATGGGCTTCATCGCCCGCCCGTACTACATGGCCCGGGACGCCACCCAACAGCCTGACGATGTTCTTGCGGAGCGCCTCCACCACACGAGACCGCTCGCAGCGATCTGGATCGGCGTGCTCGGACTCGCTGCTTTGATATTTCTGATGGTGTTCAAGCCCTTCTAGGTCGGGATCACGGTGGGCGGAAAATTGTCCGGTTATCGGACGTCCAATTTGCTGCATCACGCAGAGCACGTTCATCTCGCTCCAGTGCTCGACGATCTTTCCATCCGCTATGCGCCAAATCGTCGTCCCACTCATGCCTGCCAGTCCGCCAAGTTCCGCTCCGTCCTGGGAATGCGTGATCCGTCTGCGACCCGGCACGCGACAGCTCAAGAGGGACTCGTTCAAGGGCGGCCAAATTGCTGTACAACTGGGTTGGGCCGTGCGACGAAGGCCCGAGGGGTGATTCGGATGGACGCGCAGGTCCATGAGGCTGGCCAGGATCCCAGGCAAATCAAACTTGATCGCCTCGAAGGTGCGATGGCGAGAGGCGAGCACTGGAGCCACGACGACCAAGGGTGGCTGCTCGCCGAGCTGCGGAGGGCGCTTTCGCGTCTAGGAGAAGGCGAGTCCTATATTCCCGTCGATCTTTCGAGGATCGGGTAGGCCGTGGCGAGGGCCAGACTTCTGGAGTTTCGAAGACATACCCTCTCTGCGCAGATCCTTCACCCTGCCCACAACTTCGAACCGGTCGAGGCGCAGGTCGAGGTCAGATGGGATCCACTAACCGGATACGCCGCGAGATTGGTGAGAGCTAGCTCCGCTCTGCTCGCCCCGCCGAGCTTCAATCTCGAAGAGTTCGCGAGCGCGACCCGGGCCAGCTGTCCATTCTGTGCCGAGCGAATTGAGCTGGCTACGCCAAAGTTGCCAACTAAGATCTCCGCGGAAGGCCGTATCCAACGCGGCCAGGCGGTGCTGTTTCCGAATCTACTCACCTACACCAAGTACAGCGCGGTAGCGGTCTACTCGCCGGAACTGCATTACTTGCCCTTGAACGAAATGACAGCCGGCCTCATGAGGGACAATCTTTCAACTCACGTCGATTACATCCGCGCTTCGATGCGGACTGACAACGACGCGGTGTGGGCCTCGATCAACGCCAACCACATGTTGCCTTCCGGCAGCTCATTGTTTCATCCACACCTGCAGTCGAGCATCGATCCGCTGCCATCCACGGTCCAGCAGATGCTGGCCGACGTTCCAGGCGAACGCTTCCGCGCGTACATCGAGACCGAGCGAAGTAACCGTGAGCGATACATAGGCACCACCGGCAGCGTCGAGTGGCTCGCCAGCTTCGCGCCAATTGGCTTCAACGAGGTCCGCGCCCTCATTCCTGATGCCGTCTCGCCCGCCGACTTGACCGACGAGCGCGTGGCAGAACTCGGCTGGGGCATCGCGACGATCCTGAACCTGTATGCCGAGCTTGGATTCCAGAGCTTCAACATGGCGCTGTACGGAGCACCGCCGAGCAGCCACGATTACGTGCTCAATCTACGGATGGTCTGCCGCTCCAACCTGCAGTCGCCGTATCGATCCGATGTGACCTACTTCGAACGCCTCCATTGGCAGGCGATGGTCGACACGGTGCCAGAGGAGCTCGCGGCCAAGGCGAGGCAGCGCTTCGGCTCATAACCCCTGCGCGGGATGCGGATGACCGGGCGGAGAGAACTCTTCGTCCTCGACTTCCAGCAAACCCCGCCGTCACACAGATACCAACCCGCTGTGGAGGTCGTCACGGAGGAGACACGACGCCAGCCTTTACACGGTGTGGGCCACGGCAGTCATGCCAACTTGTTCGTGTGGCTCGCGTGCCCATCACCAACTCAGTAGTACTGCTTGCAGATCGGTGGCGAACTTGCGGCTTGGTCTGGTGGCAGACATGTGAGCGGAGTTCCGTCCGGCCCAGTTTGGCCGGGAACAGTACATCCTTGGGGGCCGACCGGCCGGCCCACCTGACAGGTTGGACGAAGCGATGCAGGTTGACCGGGCGTTGGCGGAAGACTCTGCCTTAGCGGTATCAACTCCTGCGATCCGCCATTGTTTGCGACCAAAACAATGCTGGCTCCGAGTCGATTGCGAAGGGTCAAAGTCGTCCGGGTTGTGAATGGCGGCGAGCCTGATGAAGGGCTGAATTCGACCTGAACCGGACCAGCTGGATCGGTGACCAGATCGATTACCCTGGGATTAGAGGCGTGCAGAGCGTCACCCTCTACTGAGTATCCGATCGCACTCAGTGTGACCTCCGGACCCGAGCCCTCGATTTTGACGTTCACATACTCTGGAGGCGGCACCGGAGCAGTCAGACCAGGGCACCCGCTGCAAATTCCATTGAACACCCGGTCGGGGTCAACGCTTACGCGATAGCGTACGGGGCCGTAGACGTAACTCACGATCCGTTGGTTTTCCCCAAGCGTCTTGCCATCGAAGTCCTGAGGCAGTCCAAGAAAACCGTTCACGAAGAGCCGCGTTCGACCGTCGGGCAGCACTATCACGTCGGGATCACTCCCGAAGACACCTTCGTACTTGCGGTTTGTCCACGTCAGGCCGTCGACCGACGTCGCCGACCATGTCTCGTTGCCGCCCCAGTAGAACATCTCGAGGGAGCCATCGCGCACGGTAACAACCCGGGGATGCGACGCGTCCCCCGGCAGCACCACGTTGCCACCCTGATCGCGCAGAAACTCTGGGCCATTCCGAGGATCGATCCGGACGCCGGGATCCTTTTGCCAGACGAGGCCGTCCTTCGATGTCGCGCTATCGATGACGTTGACGCCAAGGCAGAAGCCAAGTGCCGGCTGACACGCAGGGTTTGCCTGACCGGCGGAGCAGTTGTAGTAGTAGCGAAGAGTTTGATCGGGCATAACTGCTACGTCGCCAGCCGAGTAGTGGCAGGGCCCAACAGGTTCCGGGGGAACTACTGGGCCGCTGGTATCGAGGCTCCAAGTCCGAGCGTCATCCGAGACGAACGCTGTGAGGTTGTCCGAATATCCGCGGTATCGACCGTTAAGCAGCCGGACTGGGACAAGGTAGCCTGCGTCAAGCTTGCCCTCATCGGTCCAATGGAGCCCGTCCTTTGACACCGCAGTGGCGGCATACACATCAAGCCCGCGGGCACCAGGCCCACCTGTAATAGGCTGCCAGGACCGCCAGCTACCGTATATCTGGCGATAGCTGCCGTCTGTTAGGACGACTGTCCGCGGGTCAACCGCGTTAATGCGAACGGTGCCTTCATAGGCCCAGGCGAACAACGGTGCGGACGAGGGCCTGGCTTTCGGACTCGCGCTGGGCGTGACGGCACTCCTCGGGTTACAAGCTGAAACTACCGTCATAGCCACTACCAGCGACGCTGCTGCGCGCAACAGCATGAATAACGCCGGGCGTCCCATTGTCGCCTCCCCCTACTAGCTGTGGTCCAGTGACGGCGACCAGATGCGTAAGTACGTCTGTACTGTGACGCGGCCCTTACTTGTTGTCAAAGGGCCAAATGGCCACAAAATCAGGCCTCGGGTGGAATTGGAGCCCACGCCCGGATTCGAACCGGGGACCTTTTCCTTACCAAGGAAATGCTCTACCGCCTGAGCTACGTGGGCGGGGCTCACCCGATTCTATCTGCTCCATACTCTGGCCCAGATTCATGCCGACCATCGACGATGTGCTCGCCGCCGCAAGGCGCCGCCTCGACCGGGTCACGCCGGAACAGGCCTCCGCGGAGCAGTCCCAGGGCGCCCTTCTCGTCGACACCCGGACATCGGAGCAGCGCGCCCGGGATGGTGTGATTCCGGCCGCGTTGGTCATCGATCGCACAGTCCTCGAGTGGCGGCTCGACCCAACGTCCCCCACGCGCCTTCCACAGGCAAACGGCCACGATGTTCGCGTGATCCTGATCTGCGCCCAGGGCTACTCGTCGAGCCTCGCCGCGGCGTCGCTGCAGGACCTTGGCCTGGTCAACGCGACGGACGTGGTCGGCGGCTTCGAGGCGTGGAAGGCAGCCGGCCTGCCGGTCGAGACCTAAAGGCCCGAGGCCACCTTCCCCACGTCGGTCAGGATCTCGGCCTTGCCCCTCACCTTGATCGCCGCGGTCAGCTCCGTGAACTGCGCGACCAGCACCTCGCCC
>VBHB01000049.1 GCA_005880315.1 Chloroflexota bacterium
CGCTCTACGCAAGTTCGAGGGCGTCTTCGCCGGCATCCAGGGCTTCAAGGCCGCGGTCAAGCCGCTGATCCTGGCGATGATCGAGGTCTGGCTATCTGACGACAACGCGCTCATGCGAGAGAAGTTCCGCCGGACAACGGAGCGTCGCATGGTCCCGGTTCTGTCCGCAATCGTCAAACAGGGCATTGACGAAGGACTCTTCGACACAGGTTCCCCCGACGACGTCGCGCGGTCGCTGTGGTGGCTCATGCACGGCTTCAGCGAACAGGCGACAGACCTCTACCTCGCGCGCCAGGCCAACGCGGTCGCGTTGGAAGACGTCGAGCGCTCGGTGGCCGCTAACACGAATGCCTTCGAACGAATCCTGGGACTCTCAGCCGGGTCGTTGACCCTCATCGACGAACCGAATCTGCGCTTGTGGTTTGGGTGAGGCCGTATTCATGAGGAGGAGAGGTCGATGACGAATCCGATTATCCAGATCAAAGGTCTGACGAAGAGCTACGGTGGCAAGCGAGGCATCGTCGATGTCTCTCTCGATGTTGCGGAGGGCGAGGTGTTCGGCTTCCTCGGTCCCAACGGCGCCGGCAAGACCACCACCATCCGCCTGCTCATGGCCCTGCTTCACGCGGACGCGGGTTCAGCCCGGATCGCTGGGCTGGACTGCTGGCAGCAGTCGGTCGACGTCAAGCGGCTCATCGGTTACGTGCCGGGTGAGCCGTCCCTCGACCCCAACCTGACGGGTGGGCAGATCCTCGACTACTTCGCGCACCTTCGCGGAGGCGTCGACCGCGCGTACCTGAAGACGTTGATCGAGCGCCTCGACCTCGACCCGAACCGGAAGTTCCGGCAGTACTCCACCGGCAACAAGCGGAAGGTGGTGCTGATCCAGGCCTTCATGCACCGGCCGCGCCTGCTGATCCTCGACGAGCCGACGAGCGGGTTGGATCCGCTCAACCAGCAGGAGTTCGACGGCATGGTGCAAGAGGCTCGGGACGAAGGCCGCACGGCCTTTCTTTCGTCTCACGTCCTGAGCGAGGTCGAGAAGACCTGCTCGCGCGTCGGCATCATCCGCGAGGGTCGCCTTGTCAAGGTGGGCGACATCGCCGACCTCAAGGACATCAAGCGCTACGAGATCACGATTTCATTTGCGCGCCCGGTGCCGGCTAGCGCGTTCGCGAAGCTTGACGGCGTTGTCGACGTGGAGACCTTGAACAACGGGTCGGCCGTCCGCCTTGCGATGCAGGGCGCCGCCGACGCGGTGATCAAGGCCGCGGCCCAGTATCCGGTTGTCTCTCTAACGAGCTACGAGCCGAGCCTCGAGGACGTCTTCCTTCGCTTCTACGAAAGCGACGGGCAGGCACCAAGGGAGGCCGCCGGTGTGGCTTAGCAGCATCTATCTCAAAAGTCTTCGCGGCTTCCGCGTCCCGATCCTCGGCTGGGGCCTCGGCTTGGGGGTCCTCATGGCCGTGGTCCTCGCCGCTCTCCCCACGGTGCTGGGGACCCCCGAGGCTCGCGCCGCGGTCGTCGCCCTTGGCCCCTCGTTCGCGTGGTTCTCCGAGCCGATCAAGATCGACACCCCTGGCGGCTACGCGACGTGGAAGTACGGACTGACGATTCTGGTCGTGGCGATCTGGCCCATCCTCGCGGAGTCCGCGATGCTCCGTGGAGAGGAGGATCGCGGTTCCATGGACGTTCTGCTCTCGCTGCCTCGCAACCGCACGCGCGTGGCGCTCGAGAAGATCGCCGCCATGTGGACGGCTCTGCTGATCATGGGCCTGCTCATCGGACTCCTCACGTTTGCCGGCGGCGCCAAGGTCAGCTCCGACATCAGCCTTTCAGCCGCGATCCTGTTCGGCCTGAATATCGCCCTGATAGCGGGGGTGTTCGGAGCCGTCGCTCTTCTCGTCTCGCAGTTCACTCAGGAGCGCCGCACGGCTGCGGGGGTGACGGCTGGGTTGCTGATGGTGTCCGTCGTGGTCGACATGGTGCATCGGGTCGTCCCGCACACGCAGTGGCTGAGCCAGCTTTCGCCGGTCTACTACTTCAACCTCAGCAAGCCGCTCATCTCGGGCTACAGCGCCAATGGCGGCGCCATGCTCGCCTTGCTCGCCATTTCTGCCCTCTCGAGCGGAGCCGGACTCTGGCTCTTCGCGCGCCGCGACATCGGCGGAGTGGTGGCTCGGCCGCGCTTCTTCCGATCCGGTCGTGGTGGCTCTCGGCCGACGCGCGCGGTCGTGCAGGGCGCCTGGTCGCTGCGCTCGGTTTATGCGCGCGGTCTCGCCATGGTGGCGGTGCCTGCCGCCTGGTGGACGCTCGCCATCGCGGGATTCGCCGGGTGGATGATCGTCGTCGACAAGCAGACGGAAGCCAACCTGAGGACGGTCCTGCAGGGCTCGTCGTTGCTGCGCAACTTCGTCAACCTCGGCGGCGGGGACGTGGCGACCAACGCCGCCATCCTTGGCGCGCTTTTCATCTTCATGCCGGTGATGCTGATGGCCTTCGCGGTCACCCAGGCCAACCGGTGGTCGGCTGATGAAGACGATGGGCGGCTCGAGGTGCTCCTGTCCACGCCGCAATCGCGCCTTGGAGTGCTGCTAGGGCGCTTCGCCGCGCTGAGCACCGCGACGGTGTTCATTTCCGTCGTCACCCTGGTGGTCACGGTCGTGGTGTCGTCGGCGACAGGGCTGCCGCTCGACGCTGGTCATGTCGCCGCGGCCACGCTCTCGATGATCCCGCTCGGGCTGCTCGTGGCGGCCATCGGTTACCTGCTCTCGGGCTGGCTCCGAGCCGCCGTGGAGACAGGCCTTCTCAGCTTCGTGTTGGTGATCTGGTTCTTCATCAGCTACATCGGCCCGAGCCTGCACTGGCCGGACGCCGCGCTTCGGCTGTCTGCCTTCTACTACTACGGAACGCCGCTGGTCAGTGGGCTGCCGCTCTTCGATACGGTGGTCGTTGTGCTTGCAGGCGCCGTGGCGCTGGGACTCGCCTCGCTGCGCTTTGTGCGCAAGGACATCGCGGCTTAGAAAACGAGAGGGCCGGGCAACGAGCCCGGCCCTTGAATCAATGCCTGTATATGTTCAGCTCGCAGCGTCGGCGAACTGGTTGGTGTATGTCTCGCTGAGGTTTGAAGTCTTGCCCTTGAAGCTGGGCACATAGTTCTGCTGGATCTTCATCACGGTCTCGGGACCACCCGCCGGCATCTTGCAGTCCGTGCCGAAGATCGAGAGCTGGTTCTGCAAAGCGGTGATGTAGAGATCCTTGTTGCCCGCGTAGTAGTCGGCCGGCATCTTGGCCGCAATCTCAGCCGCGCTGTGGGAATGGATGAACTTGAGGGTCTTGACGTAGGCGTTGACCAACCGCTGGGCAACGTCCTTGTGGCTGTTGGCCCAATCGTTCTTGACGAAGATTCCGATGAATGGATAGTCGCCGCCCAATGCGGCCCGCGTCGAGTCAGGGGTACGAAGGTCGACGAGCACCTTGCCCTTGCCCGATGAGGTGAGGCGCGAGATCGTTGGCTCGGTCGTCATCCCGCCGTCAATCGTCTGGTGGTCGATGGCGGCGATGAACGTATCGCCGGCGCCAACCGCGATGAAGTGCTCCTTGGTCGGGTCGATGCCCGCTTTGCCGAGGATCGCGAGCGTCAGGGTATGCGTGCCGGAGCCGAGCTCGGTGACGCCGAGGTTCTTGCCCTTGAGATCGTTCGGGGACTGAATCGAGCCGGCTTTCCTGGCGTCGATCACCTCCGCCTCGCCCGGCGCGATGCCGAACTGGCAGATGGTCTCGATCTTCTTGCCGGCGGCGTTGAGCACCATCGGGTGCACGTATGCGCCCGAGCCGGCGTCGACGTTGCCGGCCAGGACCTCATCCTCAGACGCCTGTCCGGAACCCTCATCGATCAGCGTCACATCCAGGTGCTGGTCGTTGAAGTACCCCAGCTGCTTGGCGAGCATGTTCGGGAGGTAGATCTGTTTGCTGAGACCTCCGACGATGATCTTGAGCGAGACCGTCTGCACGCCACCGCTGCCGGTTGACGGCGCCGATCCACACGCGGCGAGGATCGCAACTCCTCCAATTACTAAGCACAGCCGTCGAAGATCCATTCGCATAGACGACACTCCTTCTTTCAAATCCTCGTCTCGGTGCTGACTTGCGGTCGCCACCGAACAAGACGGTTCTCCAGCGCTGTGATCAAGGCCTCTGCCACCAGCGCAATGGCAGCCAGCAGCGCCATTCCGGCGAACACGCCGTTGGCGTCGAAGTTGTTCTTGGCGCTGTAGATCAGCTCGCCGACTCCTGAGGTGGCGCCGAAGAGCTCGCCCACGACGGCTCCCACCAGCGCCAACCCGAAGCTCGTGTGCAGGCTCGCAAGAATCCAGGAGAGCGCCGACGGCACGATGATCTCGGTGGTCAGCTG
>VBHB01000050.1 GCA_005880315.1 Chloroflexota bacterium
GCGGAAAGACGATGGGCCGCACGGTCAGTGCAAACGGGTTCAGCGGCACGAGCACCAGGTCGCGAAGCGTGGGTTCGAGGATCGGGCCTCCGCTTGCGAGCGCGTAGGCGGTCGACCCGGTCGCGGTCGCGACCATCACACCGTCGGCGTCGATGACCCCGACGGCCTGGCCGCCGACGTCGATCTCCACGCGCAGCATCCGCGCCTCGCCGGCCCGGTTGATCACAGCCTCGTTCAGCCCGATCGCGCTGGCGATGTTCTTGCCGTCTCGCTGCAGAGTGCTCTGCAAGACGTTGCGTTCCTCGATGCGGTAGTCACCCTTGAAAAACCGCACCAGGCCCTCCTCCAGCTCATCGGCGTCGATCTCGGTCAGGAAGCCGAGGCGGCCGAGGTTGACCCCCAGGAGCGGGATGCCGCGCGGCGCGACGAGGCGGGCGCCGGCCAGGAATGTGCCGTCGCCGCCGAGAGTGATGACCAGGTCGGTGTCCTTGAGCCGGCTTGCGATCGCGTTGACCGGGCCGTCACGATCACCCTCCCACGGCTCGGCGCCGTGCGCCTTCAACGCCTTGAACGCACGCTCGACCACCGATTTTTCGGCATTCGGTCCGTGGAGGATGCAGACCTTCATCGCGGCATCAGCTGCAGGAAGATCTCCTGGTTGCCCTCTGCGCCCGGGAGCGCGGAAGGGGCCTCAGCGCGAACCTCGTAGCCGTTGGCCATGCACCACTCGCGCATTCGTGTAAGCGCCGCGCTCACCGCATCGGGGTCGCGGACGATGCCCCCCTTCCCCACCTCGCCCCGCGCGACCTGGAACTGCGGCTTGAAGAGCGCGACAACCTCAGCGCCGGGCGCGGCACTTCGCAGCGCTGGCAGCACCTTTTCCAAGCCGATGAACGACACGTCGATGACGATGAGCGACACAGCCTCGGGAAACGACTCCAGCGCGCGAGCGTTGACGCGCTCGATCACGACCACGCGCGGATCCTGGCGCAGCCGCCAGTGCAGCAGCCCGCGGCCGACGTCGACGGCGTACACGCGCGTCGCACCGCGCCGCAAGAGCACGTCGGTGAAACCGCCGGTTGATGCGCCGATGTCGGCGCACACGCGGCCGGCGGGATCGACTCCGAAAGTGTCCAGGGCGGGCGCGAGCTTCAGGGCGCCCCGGCTCGCGTAGTCGGGCCCGGCCTCCACCGAGATGGCCGCATCCTCACTCACCGAACGGTCGGGCCGGCGCACGGTCTCGCCGGCCACCCGCACCTTGCCGGCGAGGATCAGGGCCTGCGCCCGCTCACGTGACTCCGCGAGGCCGCTTTTCGCCACCAGCACGTCCAGGCGCGGCACTAGAGCAGAAGACCGACGGCGACGCCGATGACGGCGCCCACCAGCACCTCGACCGGCGTGTGACCGAGCAGCTCACGCAACATTGGCTCCTGCACCCCACGCATGTGCACGAGGTCTTCGACGAGGCGGTTGAGGATCGCGGCCTGGCGTCCCGCCGCGCGCCGCAGGCCGGCGGCGTCATACATGACCACGAACGAGAAGATAAGGGCGATCGCAAACTGAGGGGAACTGACGCCTGCATATTTACCGATCGAGGCCGTCAGGCCCATCACGATCGCGCTGTGGCTGCTCGGCATCCCACCCGTTTCGGCAAGGACGCGGAGGTTGAGGCTTCGTTCGCGTACAGAGGTGAGCGTGACCTTGGCCGCCTGGCAGATCGTCCAGGCCACGATCGGGGCCAGCAGGTACTTCAATTCACTGCCGCAATTGTGTGGAGAGGTCGTCGGCCCTTGCCTTCAAGGTCTCGAGGCGAGCCTGCGCCTCGGCCAGCAGGCGGCCGGCGCGCTCGTGCGCCGCGACCAGCTCGTCGAGCGGGGCGGTGCCATCGGCGAGCCGCCCGATCGTCTGCTCGAGGCTCGACAGCAGCTCCTCGAACGTGGGCTCGGTCTGCGCGCTCAACTCACAGTCGCGGCGACACGACCAAGGATGCCGTTGACGAAGCGACCGGCCTCGTCTCCCGAGAACGTCTTGGCCAGCTCGATCGACTCATTGATCGCGGCTTTCGTCGGTACACGCCTGTCGATGGTGATCTCGTAGACCGCGATCCGCAACACCACGCGATCGACCTTCGCCATCTGCTCGAGCTTCCAGTTGTCGGACGCTTCGCTGAGGATCGCGTCGAGCTTCTCCTGGTTGGCGATGACCCCGCGCACGAGCTGACCGGCAAAAGCCGCGACATCCGCTGTCGCCGCACCCTCGGCGGCGTGATAGGCCAGGACCTCCTCGGGATCGTCATCCGAGCCTTCGAGCTGAAACAGGACCTTCAGCGCCAGCTCTCTGGCCTGATGCCGCTTGCCCAAGGGCGTCTAGTTGGCGAAGGCGATGCTGGAGACGAAGACGTTGACCTCGCCGACCTCGAGGCCAAGCATCCGCTCGGTCGCCTCGACGACGTTGGCCTGGACGGCGCTTGCAACCTCCGCCAGCTTCGCCTCGGAGTCGACGGTGATGAACACCTCGAGGTGGATGGATCGATCCGCCTCGACCTGGACGCGCACGCCGCGGTGGGCGGTCTGCCGACGAACCCAATCCCCGAAGTGCCGGGCCGCCGTCTCATCCATCCCCGCCACGCCTTCCATTTCGCAGGCGGCGAGTGCTGCGATGCTGGCGATGACTTCGTTGGCCACGCGTACTGCACCCATCGTGCCGTTGCTGCCCATAGAGCGGCATCGTACTCGCTGGCGCGGACAGCCTGCTTTCTTAGGCTCGCTCCATGTAGGACTGGGTACGGGTGTCGACCCGGATCAAGTCGCCCGGCTGGATGAAGAGCGGAACCTGGATCGTGGCCCCGGTCTCGAGCTTGGCCGGCTTCGTCCCGCCTGAAACGGTATCGCCGCGGAACCCGGGATCGGTCTGGACCACACGTAGCTCGACGTTGATGGGAAGCTCCACGCCAATAAGCCTGCCCTCATAACTCAGTAGGTAAGCAGGGCTGCCCTCCTTGAGCATCGGCAGCACGGACTCGAGCAGGTCTTCATCGACAGGCACCTGGTCGTAAGTGCGCGTGTCCATGAAGTAGTGGTGGCTGCCGTCGGCGTAGAGGTAGGTCGCCTCCGTCTTGTCGATGCGAACCGTGCGGAACTTGTCGCCGCTCCGGAAGCTCTGCTCGAAGATCGACCCGGTCAGCAGATTGCGCAGCTTGGCCTTGATTACCGCGCCTGCGCGCGCGAGCTTGATGTGCTCGACGCTGACGACCTCGAGCAGCTCCCCGTCCATCTCGAACATGGTTCCGTTGCGAAAGTCGTTGGTCGAGATCATTCGGACTGCTCAGCGATGAATTCCATGGCGAGCAGGTAGCCCGTGAACCCGAGGCCGGTGATGACACCTCGCGCCGCGCGGGCGGTGACGCTCTTGGAACGGAACTCTTCGCGCGCGTGGATGTTGGAAAGGTGGACCTCTACTGTCGGCAGTGCAAGCGCCTGCAAGCAATCGAAGAGCGCAAGCGAGTAATGCGACAGCGCCCCTGGGTTGATGATGATGCCCGCGGCGTCCGGTGCCTCCTTCTGCAGGAAATCGATGATCTCGCCGTCGCCGTTGCCTTGAAAGAAGCTGACCTGCACCTTGAGCTCGCCGGCCTTGACTCGAATGGCATCCATCAGCTCGGCCAGCGTCTTCGACCCGTAGATGTGTGGCTCACGCTTTCCTAGCAGGTTCAGGTTGGGGCCGTTGACGACAAGGATCCGCTTCATGCGAGGGCCTTGCGCACCATGCGGCGGACGACGCCCGACGGCACCACGTGCCCGGGCTCGGCGTGGCCGAGGCGCCGGGGCATCACCCACGCCACGCGGCCACGCCTGGCTTTCTTGTCATGCTCGATGGCGGCGAGCACGCGGTCAGGGTCGGCGGCCGGGCTTCGATCGGGAAGGCCGTAAGCAGCCAGCAGCTCGTCCTGGGCCTGGACGAGGCGCGGGCCGCACAGCTCGAGCGAGAGCGCGATCCGGGCGGCCACCCGCATCCCGAACGCCACCGCCCTCCCGTGAGACACCCGGAAGCCGGTCGCCGCTTCGAGCGCGTGGCCCGCTGTGTGGCCGTAGTTGAGGATTGCCCTTGGACCGCGTTCCCGCTCGTCTCTCGCGACCACGAGCGCCTTGGCGGTGACGCTACGAAAGACCACGCGCTGCAGCGCACGCGGGTCGCCCTCGAGCAGCTGCGGCCTCTCTACTCGAAGCAGGTCGAATATCCCCCGGTCCATCGCGACGCCGTACTTTACAACCTCGGCGAACGCGTCCCGATAGGCGGTCGCCGGAAGCGTTTCCAGGCATTCCATGTCGGCCACCACCGCAGAGGGAGGCCAGAACGTTCCGATGGCGTTCTTCGAGCGCGTCCCGTTGATGCCGGTCTTGCCGCCGATGCTCGAGTCGACCATCGCCAACAGAGTCGTCGGGACCGACACGAGCCGGATGCCGCGCAGCCAGACCGAGGCGGCGAAGCCGGCCAGGTCACCGACTGTGCCCCCACCGACGGCGATCACGACGCCCGCGCGGTCGATGTTGCGCCTTTCGAAGAACGCGAGCACGTCGTGCAGCGCGCTCATCGATTTCGAGCGCTCCCCCGCCCTCACTATGTAGATGGAGGGCCTGACGCCCGTGGGCTTCACCGCTTTGG
>VBHB01000185.1 GCA_005880315.1 Chloroflexota bacterium
TGCTGGCGGAGCAGGAGCAGACGCCCGACGTGGTCACAGCAGAGCTCGGCGAGGCCACGGGCCAGGTTTCGCTAGAGCAGGTGTCGTTCAGGTACACATCAGAAAAGCCGCTTATCGAGGACTTCAGCCTCAAGGTCCTGCCCGGGCAGACGATCGCGATCGTGGGCCCGACAGGTGCTGGTAAGACCACGATCGTGAACCTGCTCATGCGCTTCTACGACATCGATTCGGGACACATACGCCTGAATGGTGTCGACACACATCAGCTATCGCGCGAGCGAGTGCGTGCTGCGTTTGGAATGGTCCTGCAGGACACCTGGCTGTTCGCGGGGACCATTCGCGCCAACATTGCGTACGGAAAAGAAGGAGCGACGGACGAAGAGATCGTCGCCGCGGCGCGGGCCGCCCACGTCGACTCGTTCGTCCGCACCCTCCCACTCGGCTACGACACGGTGCTTGACGAGGAAGCGTCAGACCTTTCGTCCGGCCAGCGCCAGCTGCTCACGATCGCGCGGGCATTCCTCGCTGACCGGAGCGTCCTGATCCTCGACGAGGCGACGAGCAACGTCGACACCAGAACCGAGGTCCTCATCCAGGGCGCGATGGCACGATTGCGCCAGGGGCGCACCAGCTTCGTGATCGCGCACCGCCTCTCCACGATCCGCAAGGCGGATTCGATCGTCGTGATGGACGGCGGGCGCATCGTCGAGCAGGGCACTCACGCGGAGCTGATCGGCCGGGAGGGCTTTTACTACCACCTGTACAACAGCCAGTTCACGCAGGCCTGGGCCGAGGGGGAGGGGCACAAGCCGGGGCCCAACGGCCAGACTGCGGTGCCACAGGGCGGGGCGGTCCGAGCCGGCACTTAGCTACTCGTCGCCGGCCCACAGCCGATAGCCGCCGAGGAATGCGTTTGCATTAGAGCCGAGCCTGACGCCCTTGGGTAGGGCCTGAAGCAGTTTCGCGTTCCCGCCGCCGACGACAACGTCGTCGACTTCCAGAGCGGCCTGCAATCGCGTCACGACGTCGGCGACCTGGCGGCGCCATTTCCTCTTGCCGAATCGTCTTAAGGCCGCTTCCCCGACCCGATCTTCGTATGTATCTCCCTTTTTGTAGGGAAGGTGCGCCAGCTCCATCGGTTCGAGTACTCCGTCGACGATCAGCGCCGAGCCGAGACCCGTTCCGAGTCCAAGGAAGAGCATGCGCCCGCCTTTGTAACTGCCCAGAGCCTGCATGGCGGCGTCGTTGATCAGGCGCACGGGATAGCCGAACGCCTTCGCGAAGTCGAACCCGACCCATCCGCCTCCCAGGTTGATCGGCTCGCTCACCGGCTTGCCGTGGAGAACCGGCCCGGGATAGCCAATCGACACGACCGAGTAACGCCACGCCGTCGTCCCCTGGCGAACCTTTCGGACCATTTCGTTGGCGGTCATCTTTGGACCTGACGGGATCTCAAGAGGCTTCGTGTGTCGCGTGGCCAGCACTTTGATGTGCGTGCCACCGACATCGATCGCCAGGATGCTCTTCCTTCGGCTGGGCGAACTACGTCGAACACCACGTGAGCGTGATGATCGTGTGAAAGGCCGCTGACGCGGTTGGCGGGGTTTAGTTGTTGCCATTGCCGTCTCCTCTGGTTGCGTTTCTCCGCAGCTACCCTTCCTGATGAATGGTCTTGATTGGCCGATTAAGTTCCCACACTCAGCGGGGCTAGGCGCTGGCGTCCGCGCCGATCCAGGTGCGCGAGTTACGACCTTTCTGTCTCTGACTGCCAGCGTGAACGCTGCTCGGTAGCGACAGCGTCGACGGCGTCGATGAACTGCTGGATGTCTTGTTCGCCCATGGGCGTCGACAGCGCTCCCATCGCACGCGGCGCCATCAGCACTCCATGGTTCACGAGCCCAAGGAAGAGGTCGCGCGTCATCTTCTTGTTGGCGGCCGCCATCGTCCTGTAGTCCACCACCGGCGTGTTGGTGAAGTGGAGCGCGAACAGCGATCCGACGCTGTTGACCTGCACCGGGACCTGGTGCGACGCGAACACCTCTGACAGGTGCTCGGCGACGCGTGCGCCCTTCCTGTTGAGCTCCTCATAAACGTCGGGCGTGAGCTCGGTCATGGTCGCGAGGCCGGCGGCCATGCCGAGAGGGTTGCCGTTGTAGGTCCCGCCCTGCGCAAGGTTCGGCTCTTGCCGCGGGTCCAGCAATTCCATTACGTCCGCCCGGCCCCCAAACGCCGCCACCGACAGGCCGCCTCCGATGATCTTGCCCAGAGTCGTGAGATCCGGCGTGACGCCGTACAGCTGCTGGGCTCCCCCGGGCGCTACCCGGAACGAGATCACCTCGTCGAATATCAGCAGGATCCCGAGCTCTCGCGTCACGGTCCTGAGACGCTCGAGGAACTCGACGGTCGCGGCAATCACGCCGCCCGCGCCGATGATCGGTTCCAGGATCACGGCGGCCAGCTGACCGCCCTCCCGCCGGATGATCGCCTCTGCGGCGTCCGGTTTGTTTAAGGGCAGCACTACGGTCTGCTCCAGCACCCACTCTGGAGTGCCGATCGAATCCGGCCTGGCAATCGGCGCCTCGGGCGCGCCGGCCTCCGACACCACCGGGTGGGTACTCACCTCCGCGTAATCGTGGGTGCCGTGGTAGCCGCCCTCGATGCGGGCGATCTTCGGCCGCCCTGTAAACGCTCGCGCGAGCCGCATGGCGAACATCGTCGCCTCAGTCCCCGAGTTGCAGAACCGCACCGCGTCGAGGCTTGGCACCCGTTCGCACAGCAATGTCGCCAGCTGCACCTCGATCGGATTGGCTGCTGCGAAACCCGTGCCTCGAGCGGCCTGCTTGTGGATGGCCTCGACAACTTTCGGATGCGCGTGGCCGAGGATCATCGCGGTGTAATTGCCGAGCATGTCGATTCGTTCGGTACCGTCAGCGTCCCACACGCGGCAGCCCTCGCCGCGGTCGATGTAGAGCGGATAGGGATCGAAATACGTGGTCGTGCGCGTGGTGCCGCCGGGCATGACGGCAACTGCCTTTTCATGCAGCGCTCGGGATGCGGGTGTGGTCTGGCGGTAGACCACCTCGGGATCGTGAACCATCAGCCAGAGGCTACAGCAGCGCCGGCTGGTCCCAAAGATTCCCCAAACGCCGTCGGCCAAGATCCTGTCGAGGGGTGGCCAGATCGGCACCCCCAGAAACAGGAGGACACACGATGAACGTGAAAACGTGGTGGCTGCCGGCTGTGGTGCTGGGGGTGATCGGGATGGGCCCAATCGCACCCGCCATCGCCAGCGTGGCGCCCAGCCAACCGGCGATCGGCGACACGACGGTCTTCGCGAGCGTGCCAGCGCCCGGCCACCCCTTCGGGGTTGCCGTCGACACGAACCGGGTCTACATCTCGACGAGCGCCGGCGACTTCTTCGCCAACCCGGCGACGGGTGGGCATCTCAATTCGGATGGTGAGCGCGTGTTCGCCTACGACAAGAACGGCAGCCTGGTTGCGACGACGAGCATTGCAACGATGCCCAACTCCAACATGGGCCTCTTCGGCCTCGCCCTCGACGGCAACCCAGGCCCGGATCACCAGCTCTACATAGCGGACATGAACGGGCGGATCCTCCGCCTTTCCGTTGGCCAGAAGAACGCCACGCCCAGGCTTTTCGCCCAGGCCCCGCTGGCCGGGGGCTGGATGGTGACGATGTGGAATGACCTCGTTTTCGACCGCGCGGGCAACCTGTTCATGACCGACGACAAGCCACGCATCTGGCGAGTCACGCCCGATGGGCAGGCCTCGATCTGGTTCACCGACCCGAGGCTCACCGGATTCTTCGGCTTTGCCGGCGGGCCGCTGGGCGGACGGATCGACCCCACCGGCAAGTTCCTGTACTTCACCATCACGATCTCGGCGACGTTTCCCGGAGAGGCGGTCGTCTACCGGCTCCGACTCGTCGACCATCCGACTGCTTCTGACCTCCAGGTGGTGCACCGATTCCCCGTCGTCCCCGGACAGCAGCTGCCTCAGGCCGCCGGCCTGGCCTTTGCCGAGTCGGGCAACATCTACGTGGGCCTGATCGGCACCAACCAGATCGCGGTCCTGGATCCAGCCGGCAGCGAGATTCGGCGAATCTCGAGCCCGCTCTTCGACTCGCCGTGGGGCCTCGCTTTCATGGGGCAGTCACTTCTGGTGACCAACGCGAGCATCGAACCTTTCGAAAGCCCCGACCACTGGAAGGTGTTGAAGGTCTTCGTCGGCGAGAGCGGCTTGCCGCTGAACAGGCCGAGGGCCTCTGGAGATGACGGCACAGCGTAAGACACGGTTCTGACCGACCAAGGGGACGGGCCTCGGAAATGAACCGAGGCCCGTCTCACATAGAGGGGTTAAGCCGCAGGGATGATCGCGCCACGCGGCGCTGGCGCCGGCAGCCCCCGGACGCTTCGGAAGAGCAACGTCCAGTACACCGACGAGTACGCCGAGTATGCGGCGCTAGCGACCACGAGAATGCCAAGGATGAAGACCGCCGCGAAGGAGCCCGCCACAATTGCGCCGGTCACGCCACCGACCGCCCAGCCTCCGAAGCCGATCGCGACGCCGGGGATTGCGACTACGAAGGTGAGGACAGCAATGGCGATCCCGACCCCGATGGAAACGGCCACCAGGATCAACCAGCCAAGCCCGATCTCTTTGAAGTGCGAGAAAATCATTCGGAAGCCCGTGCTCAGGCTCTCAGCTACGTGGCCGTCTTCGAGAACGATGATCCTTTTGGCGAGCTGGAACGCCACGCCGAGCAGGAACCAGAAGGCTATCGAGACGGGCAGGGCTGCAGCTGCCACGAGCCCGAAACCCACTGCCGCGGCCGCTGCGGAGTCCATGGCCCCGGCTACAGCCGCCAGGACGAGGGTGCCAATCAGGAGTCCGGGCAGGATCGTCAGGAGGAACGTGAGCAGCCGCAAGCCGGCGATTCGCCAGCCGGTCTCGTAGCCGGCTCGCCACGCCTTGCCCAATGTGTACTCGTGGTCGTCATCGTGCTCGACGGCGGCGTGGATGATGCCGCCCGTTGCGATGCAGCCGAGCACGAACATCACGATGCAAAGGACCACGAAGACGGCCAGGATCCCAAGGATCCACTTGCCGTTTTGGTTCCAGATGTTCTGGAGGACCGCCCAACTGGGTCCCTCGTAGGTCGCGGACGTGCCGCGATGGCCGTAGTTCGTCCCGCCATTGGGCACGTTGAAGGCAGTGGCCGTGCCTGCGAGGAAACCCAGAAGCCATAGGTATGGCCGCCTGGCCACGATCTCGAATGGGCGTTTGATCAGATGGTCGTATTTCATATTCACGAGCAGGCTAACCGGGGTCTGTGTCGAGAATGTGTCGGACGAACGGTTCAGCTCAGGACGCGGCGGGCCGCTCCAGAGTCGGAAAAGATCCGGTGGCGCGTTTGACCTCCTGGAAGAGGTGGCGGGTCTGGAGAAGGTTACGAGCCCGCAACCGGACTTCCTGCCGATCGAGGGGCTTGACCAGAAAGTCGTTGGCGCCGAGCAGAAAGGCGCTGTTACGAGCGACATTTCGATCGTCGGCCGTGAGCACGATCACGGGAAGAAACCCGCGACTCTCTCGCGCGGACCGAAGGCGCCGAAGGATCTCGAGTCCGTCGGGGTCGGGCATGTGAAGGTCCAAAACCACCAGGTCGGGCGCGAACTCGATGAAGGCTTGCTCGGCGGCCTTGGAATCCGTCAAGCAAACGATCTCATCGGCGATGTCGACGAGGAATTGCCTGAGCAGCTCGACATTGGCCGGCTCATCGTCGACGACGAGGACCCGCTGGCTCACCGACAGCAGAGTCTCCACTAGCGGTGACGACCTTGATCATTACATCAATAACTCTCATCAATCGATTGGACCGAGGTGAGGTAATGCCAGGCCTTCCACCGGCCAGCCAAGGATTGATAAGCTGGCCTAAGAAGTCTTCCCTGGCAGGGGACATTCTTCATTGGGGGTATTGGCATGCGGGGATCTCTAGGTTCCAGGCGTTCGCTTGCCCGAATTGGCACTGGGTTGGCGGCTGGGTCGCTGATGCTGCTCAGCCTTCCCGCCACGCCGGTAGGGGCAGTCACAACCGGGCCGGCCCAGAACTACCTCGTCGTGTATAAAGCCGGAGCGTCGACGCAGGACGCCGCCAGCCAGGTCCAGGGCGCGGGCGGGGCACTCGTCTACGCGTATCAACAGATCGGCGTCGTCGTCGCCCGCTCGAACAGGAGCGACTTTGCCGCCAATCTTCAGTCGGCGTCAAACATCGAAGATGTCGCCGGGACGGCCGGTGCGGCATCGCAGGTGAAGGACGACCAGCTGAACACGAGCGGGGCCGATGCGACCACAACCACTGCTCCGAAGGGCGCCTCGCTGGCGGGCCTGCAGTGGGACATGCGACAGATCCACGCGTTCGAGGCGCATTCCATCACCAGCGGTAGCAAGGCGGTACTTGCGGGTGACATCGACACCGGGGCTGACTACACGCACCCGGACCTCAACCCAAACATCGACTTCGCGAACAGCGTTTCCTGCATCGGGGGCAGCCCGAACACGGCGCCGTCGGCCTGGAAGGACGACAACGGCCACGGGACGCACACCGCCGGCACCATCGCCGCCGCTGGAATTGGCGTCGTGGGCGTGGCCCCGAACGTATCGCTGGGCGTGATCAAGGCCGGCGACGCCGCCGGCTTCTTCTTCCCCGAGGCGGTGGTGTGCGCCTTCATGTGGGCGGGTTCGCACCATTTCAACGTGACCAACAACAGCTATTTCGCGGACCCGTTCTACTTCAACTGCAGGAATGATCCGGTGCAACGCGCGATCTGGAAGGCGGAGGCCCGATCGATCAAGTTTGCGATGCAGCAGGGCGTGAGCGTGGTCGCGGCCGAGGGCAACTTCGCCGACGACCTCGCCCATCCCACCATGGACCAGCAGAGCCCGGACAACACCACTCCGGTATCGCGCACGGTCACCAACGCTTGCGCCGTCATTCCCGTCGAGATCCCAGGCGTAATCGGGGTCACCGCGGACGGCAGTCTGAAGATGAAGTCCTTCTATTCCAACTATGGAGTGGGCGTGACGCAGGTTGTCGCGCCGGGAGGTGACAGCGTTCTCCAGAGTACGCAGGCCGCTCCGAACGGACGCGTGCTCTCGACCTATCCGTCTTACAAAGCTTGTTCGAGAAAAGTTGTGGCGGGAGGCGCGACTTATTGCTACCTCCAGGGGACCTCGATGGCTTCGCCCCACGTGACCGGCGTGGTCGCGCTGATCGAGAGCCTGGGTATCACCAACCCGGGCGCGGTGCAGGCGCGCGTTGGCAACACGGCCGACGCCATGCCCTGCCCGACCGCCGCGGAGTTGGCCAACTACTCGTTCTTCCCCTCCGTCAACAACGGCGCCTCGCAGCAATGCCAGGGCGGGCCGGGCTACAACTCGTGGTACGGCCATGGACAGGTGAACGCCCTGGCCGCAGTCAGCTAGATCCTCCGGGAAGGGCGGCCGCCATCGGCCGCCCTTGATCGCACCACCGATGAGTCTTCGGCGCGGCCATCGTTACACCTCGTAGAAGCAAGCAATGGCGAGGCCAAGGAGGCGAACATGGCAGGGCTGCTGGATGGCAAAACGGCGATCATCTACGGCGGTGGTGGCGGAATCGGCGCAGGGGTGGCGCGGACCTTTGCCCGGGAGGGGGCGCGCGTGTTCCTTGCCGGGCGCACTAAGGCGACGCTGGATGCGGCGGCTGAGGAGATCAAGTCGGCCGGCGGGTCGGTGGAGGTCGCAGCGCTCGACGCCCTCGACGAGCAAGCCGTGGACCGCCACGTCCAGGAAGTGGCGTCGAAGACAGGCAGAGTCGACGTCTCGTTCAACCTGATCACGCGCGGGGACGTGCAGGGCATTCCGCTCGTCGAGATGAAGACGGATGACCTGTTGCGAGCCGTCACCACAGGTCTTCGCGGCAACTTCATCACCGCCCGTGCGGCCGGTCGCAAGATGACCGAGCAGAGATCCGGCGTGATCCTCCACCTCAACAGCGCCTCGGGCGACGCTGCCATGCCGGGCATGGGCAGCACCGGACCGGCCGATGCGGCGACAGAGTCGTTCATGCGGTACCTTGCGGCTGAGCTGGGTCCGCATGGCGTCCGCGTCTGCGGGATCTGGACGGCTGGAGTGGCCGATACGCTGTCGGAGGAGAAGATGAAGGCGGTCAACGAGAACGTCCCAGACGTCTCCAAGATCAAGGAGATGCTCGCGAGCATGTCCGCGTTGCGCCGCAACGTCAGGATCGACGACGTGGCCGAGGCGGCGGCGTTCCTCGCCTCCGATCGGGCGGCCGGCATCACGGGGACCATGCTCAACGTGACATCGGGGCTCGTCTTGAAGTGACGGACTTCAAGCTCGAGCTCGTGGTGCTTCCGGTCGCCGACGTGGACCGCGCCAAGACGTTCTACGTGGACAAGGCCGGCTTCCATCTGGACGTGGACCATCGGGGCGGCGAGGCCTTCCGTGTCGTGCAGATCACGCCACCCGGCTCAGCGTGCTCGATCACTTTCGGAACTGGCATCACCGACGCGGCGCCAGGCTCGGTCCGCGGTCTGCACCTGGTGGTGGCGGATATCGTCGCCGCACGTCAACAGCTCATGGATCGCGGCCTGGACGTGGACGAGGTTCGTCACCTAACGCCGGAAGGGTGGGTGAACCGGCCCCATCCGAAGCGGTCTGATTACGAGTCCTTCGCCGGCTTCACCGACCCTGATGGCAACAGCTGGGTGTTGCAGGAGCGGGGTTTCGGAGACGGGTGAGCGCCCCTGGAATCCACGAAGCGTCCGGCGCCGCGATCGCGGGCGATGAGGCCACCTTCGCGGCGCACACCGAGCATCATCGGCGGGCGCTGCACGTTCATTGCTACCGGATGCTCGCCTCGTTCGACGATGCTGAAGACGCGGTGCAGGAGACCTTCCTGCGCGCGTGGCGCAGCCGCGACAGCTTCGACGGCAGCAGCCTGATTCGCGCCTGGCTCTATCGCATCGCCACGAATGTGTGCGTCGACATGCTCCGCAAGAGCTCGCGGCGGCTGCCGGCGATGCATTCAGTCCCCGAGGTGCCGTGGCTCCAGCCGTATCCAGATCGCATGCTGGACGAGCTCGCGCCCAGCGAGGAAGAGCCGGATGCGGTCGCCGTCGAGCGGGAGACAATCGAGCTCGCATTCCTTGTGGCGATGCAGCGCCTGCCTCCGTCCCAGCGGGCTGCGTTTCTGGTCCGCGACGTGCTGGGCTGGCCGGCGAAGGAGACGGCGTCGCTGCTCGACACGACCGTGGCGGCGGCGAACAGCGCGGTGCAGCGCGCTCGCGCGACCATGAAGGAGCATTTGCCCGCGGAGCGATCGGAGTGGTCGGCCGCCGAGCGAAGCGCAAAGGAGCGAGAGCTGCTCGCGCGGTTTATCGACGCCCACGAACGCTGCGACGCCGCGGCTGCTATCGCGATCTCGGCTCCCGACCTCAGGATCACCATGCCGCCATTCCCATACCTCTACGAAGGGATCGACTCGATCGCCCCGCTTCTCGATCGAGCGCTCCGGGAGGGCGAGTGGCGCCTAGCAGCTACACAGGCCAACCGGATGCCCACGGCCGCCAGCTACCTGCGCCGCCCAGGCGATACCGAATTCCGCGCATTCAAGTTCGATGTCCTGCGGGTAAGAGACGGTCTCGTAGCGGAGATCACCACGTTCGGTCCTGGGTTGTTCGCGGCCTTCAGCCTGCCGCCGACGCTCTGAGCGTTCAGATCCAGCCGCGTCGTCGAAACAGGTAGAGCTGCATCAACGTCACCGCGACCATGATCGCGACCCCGATGAAAAACGAGATGTAGGGCACCTCGAGTGGCCCTGTCAGGTAGGCGAAGTTCATACCGAAAAAGCCCGTGAGGAAGCTCAGGGGAAGGAAGAGGCTGGCGATCACGGTCAGTGTCTTCATGGTCGCATTCAGCCGGTTCGACACGGTCGACAGGTACACATCCATCGCGCTTGTCAGCAGATCGCGCAGCGAGTCGACCGTCTCGTACTGGCGCACGATGTGGTCGTAGACGTCGCGGTAGTACAGAGTGAGGTCGGCCTGCTGCAGATGGATTCCGTGCGTGATGAGCCGCTGGAAGACGTCGCGCTGCGCGCCCAGGAAGCGTCGAAGCTCCGTCACCTCGTGCTTCAGGTGATAGATGCGGTTGAGTGACTCCTCGCTCGCCTTCAACGTGATGTCATCCTCCAGCTGATCGACCGTTTCGTCCAGCCGCTCCAAAACTGGGAAGGTCGCATCGATCAGCGCGTCGATGACGAGGTAGGTCAGGAATGCCGGTTGGCCCTTGGTCAGCTCGGGGCTCTTGGCGATTCGCTCGTCAAGCTCTTTGAGCATGGGCGCGGGCTCCTGATGGACCGTGATCAAGTAGCTCGCACCGACATACAGGTGATGCTCACGCGAAGCGACCTGGTCGTCCTGCCATTCCGCGGCGAAGATGACAACGAAGTTGTACTCGGGATACTCGTCCACCTTCGGCCTCTGGTTCTGGTGGCGGATGTCTTCGATCGTCAGCGGATGGAACTTGAAAGTCTCTTCCAGCAGCTGGTAGTCATCGTCATTGGGCGCTTCAATGTCCAGCCACAGGCCCTCGGTGGCGCAGACGGCAAACGATCGCGCGATGTGGGCATCATCGCTCGCCAGGCTGCGCCCGTTGGTGGTGATCAGCGTCCTCATGTGCGCGCAGCTTAGAAGCTGCGCGGTCTTGGGCGCTAGGCTCTACCAGGTTTGCGCGCGCGGATGTACGCGCTGCCGATCTTGCCATCGACGTCCGGCATGGACTCCGTGGCGTGCACGTTGAAGTCCGGGTCCTGGAACCCGGCGTTCACAAGTGCGGTGCGGTATCGGTCGATCGGGATCGTGCCGGAGAGGCACCCCGCCCACGTATCGAGCCGGGCCTTGATGCCAGGGTCGAGTGGCTCGAGCTCGACCATGTCGGCAACTGCGAAGAGCCCGCCAGGGCGCAGCACGCGGAAGGCCTCGGCGATGACCGCCTCCTTGTCCTCGGCCAGATTGATGACGCAGTTCGAGATGACGACGTCGACCGATGCGTCCGGCAGAGGAATGCTTTCGATCGAACCCTTGAGGAATGTGGCATTGGCCACGCCGGCCCGCTCGCGATTGGCGTTGGCGAGGGCCAGCATCTCGTCTGTCATATCGACTCCATATGCGTGGCCGCCGGGCGCAACTCGCCTGGCCGAGAGCAGGACGTCGAGGCCAGCCCCTGACCCGAGGTCGAGAACCACCTGGCCCGGTTCGAGCTGCGCGAGCATCGTCGGATTGCCGCAACCCAGGCTGACCGATTCAGACAGGCCGATCGCCTTGAGCTCGTCAGCCGAATAAGAGCCCGAGCAACCGCAGTCGGGCCCGTCGGCCTGACAGCAACCTGCGCTGGGTTCGGCCACCTGGAGGGGTATCACCGACAGCTGCTTGGCGACGCTCGCATACCTCGACCGCACGGCTTCCCGGATCTCGCTCATGTGATGGACCCTCCAATCGATGAATGTCGATGGGTAGACAGTAGCACAATCCATCGAAATGTATCGATGGGTCGTCTAGAATCAGCTCATGCCTCTGAAGGAACTGCCGGTCCTCCGGCAGCGCGGCGTCTCTAGCGGGCTGCCCGACGTCGATGAGGCATGGGCCGAGCGTACCTCGGAGTTGATGAAGGCGCTGGCCGACCCCACCCGGCTGACCATGGTCGCGTCGCTATGGAAGGCCGAAGCGCCAATCTGTATCTGCGACTTCACCGCAGGCCTCGATCTCAGCCAGCCCACCCTTTCGCACCACATGCGCAAGCTCAAGGATGCACGCCTGGTCGAATCGGAGAAGCGCGGGATCTGGATGTACTACCGGCTCGCTCGCGACCTCGACGCAAACACCCGCAACCTGCTGAGCCGGCTGATCGACTGACGCCCTATGTAGTGCCTTGCATCTCCATGCGCGGCCAAAACTGGTCGGTGAAGATGACATAGCGCTTGGTCGCAAACGCCCCCGCCCACAGCGGCCAGCATGTGGTCAGAGTGAGATGGTAGCCGGGGGAGTCGGGCACCAGCACTGTTCGGTTGTCAGGGTTGACGATCACGCTACCGGTAACGTGGTACTTGAAGGTCCCATAGCGAGCCTCCAGGTCGATCTCGTCGCCTGGCTTCAACTGAGGGAAGTTAATCCAATAGACGTTGTGGGCGGCCACTCCGACCATGCCGGGGTCGCCCGGCCAGGGGGTCTGCGGGTAATGGCCGGGGCTGTCGTACAGGACCGTGCTGGAGATCCCCTCTTTGACCGCGGCCACGTAATTGAGCCGCGGGACGCGGATCACGAAATCGACCCCGTTGACCGGGTGCTGGAGGCTGGCGTCGATGACTGGCGGCCCGTAATGCTTGGTGGCCGCAGACTCGCCGTTCCAGACCTGGATCAGATGCTGCTGCTCCTCTACCCCTTGCCACATCCCCCCGGCGTAGAGGGCGAGCACGTCGAGCCCTGCGAACACGCAGACCAGGGCGATGATGCGCAACAGGGGCGGGCGTTCCAGTGGTCGTCGAGCCGGGGTCGCCGCCATCATCTCTTCGTAAAAACGCTCGGCCGGGCCGCCCCACTCGGCGCTTTACAGAAGGAAACCACGGCGGCTCGGCGACGCCCTTTTTGGTTGCAATCAGGCCGGGCGCCAGCAGGCTGTCCTCGACCGGAGTCCCTTCTTCAGCTCAGAACACGAAGTAGAAGGTTGCTCCCTCGCCCACGGCACCCTCGGCCCAGGCCCTGCCGCCATGCCGGTTGACAATGCGGCGCACCGTGGCCAGGCCGATCCCCGCGCCCGGAAACTCGCTCTGGCTGTGGAGGCGCTGAAACGCACCGTACAGCTTGTGCGCGTAGATCATGTCGAAGCCCACCCCATTGTCCCGGACGAACATCCGCGTGTCTCCGTCGACCATCTCGCTGCCGATCTCGATCCGCGCCGCCGGCTCCCTGGCCGTGAACTTGAACGCGTTGCTGATGAGGTTGGTGAGCAGGATCTGCGCCAGCCGCGGGTCGGCGGAGGCGGTCATGCCTTCCGAGATGTCGACCTCGGCTCGGCGATCGGGGTTCGCGGCGCGCATCTCATCGACAACCTCGCGGGCCATGGCGCTGATGTCGACCGGCTCGCGGTGGATCTCACCGCTCGTGAGCCTGAACAGCATTTGCAAGCCGTCGAAGACCGACGTCATGCGGTCGCTCGCCAGCCGCATCCGCTGGAGGTAGTCCTTGGCGCGAGGGTCGAGCGCGTTGCCGTAGTCCTCGAGCAGAGACTGGTTGAGACCGTTGAACGAGAGCAGCGGCGCGCGCAAGTCGTGGGAGACGGAGTAGCTGAACGCCTCCAACTCCCGGTTGATCGCGGTCAATGCCGTCGTCCTTTCCTGGACGAGCCGCTCTAGCTGCGTGCGGTAGCGGCGGAGCTCCTGCTGTGCCTTGTAGAGCTCGACGAACACGCTGACCTTGGCGCGCATGATGGCCGGGACGACGGGCGCGAAGACGAAGTCGACCGCCCCGAGGTCGTAGCCGCGACCCATGTCGGTTTCCGCCCGGTCGAGCGCGGTGACAAAGATGATCGGCGTCAGCTCAGAGCGCGGACGTTGGCGGATGAGCTGGGCGGTCTCGAAGCCGTCCATGACCGGCATCCGGACGTCGAGCAGGATGACCGCGAAGTCCTGCCTGAGCAGCTGCCGCAACGCATCCGACCCGGACGCCGCCTCGATCACATTCTGGTTCAACGGGGCCAGGATGGCCTTCAGCGCAAACCGCTTGGTCGCATCGTCGTCTACCAGCAGGATGTCTACCTTCGTTTCCACCGGCGCCAATCTCATGGTGGTCGCACGCTGTGCCATCACCGCACTTTCCTGAACACGCTGACACCATCGCGCACCTGTTGAAAGCGGCTGCTTTCGGGCGCGAAGACGAGCGATTCTCGCTGTCCGAGGGCGAGAAAGCCGGACCTGATGAGGCTGTCATAGAAGAGCCGATGGGCGCGCTGCTGGAGCGTTGGCCGGAAGTAGATGAGCACGTTGGTGCAGATGATCAGGTGGAAATCGTTGAACGACGTGTCCGTGACCAGGTTGTGCTGGGCAAACGTGACGTTGTGGAGCAGGTCGCGCTTGAGCCTCGCCGTGCGCCCACTCGAAGTGAAGAACGAGGACAGGCTCGAGTGGCCACCGGAGAGGAGGTAATTATCTTCGTACGAGCGCAACCGCTCGATCGAGCACGAGCCCGCCTTGGCCACGGCCAGTGCATCCGCGTTCATGTCGGTGGCGTAGATGCTGGCCTTGTGAAGGAGCTCCTCCTCCTGGAGTGCGATGGCCAGCGAGTACACCTCCTCGCCCGTGGCGCAGCCGACGCTCCAGACGCGAATCGAGGGATATGTGCGGAGATGAGGTACGACCTCGTCGCGCAGGCATCTCCACGTCTCCGGCTCCCGGAACATGCTGGTCACGCTCACGCCAACCGTGCCGAGGAACCTCTGCATCGAGCTCGTGTCGTGGAGCAACCGATCCTGGTAGGCCGAGATGGTGGCCACCCCTTCGCCGGTCATTCCGGTCATGATGCTTCGCCGCAGCGGCGCCGCCGCGTACTCGCGGAAGTCGTAGCCATAGCGGAGGGACACAGCCTCCAGCAGAAGCTTCACCTCGATGTCCTCGAGGCTCTGCATGTCCAACGGCGCGGACCTGGCGGCCTCCAGCACTACCGGTCTTTTGCCCGAGCTTGCAAGATGGTCGCGGGCCTCAGTGGCTCAGCCAGGAACGCAGCATGCCGACGAGGTGCGAGCTGTCGACCGGTTTGGCTATGTAGTCCGAAGCACCGGCTTCGATGCACTTCTCTCGATCCCCTTTCATCGCCTTTGCGGTGAGCGCGATGATCGGCCGGGTTTGGAAGAATGGCAGGCTGCGGATCTTCGACATCGTGGCGTAGCCATCCATCTCCGGCATCATCACGTCGACCAGGGCGATGTCTATCTCAGTGTTCTCTCCAAGCGCCGTCAAAGCATCGATCCCGTTATCCGACGCGGTGACCTCCATGCCCTGCCTTTCGAGCAGTGCGGTCAGCGCGAAGATGTTCCGCACGTCGTCGTCGACGACCAGGACCTTCTTGCCGGCGAGCAGGCTCTCGATCTCTACAGCGCCTTGCTCCGCCACCTCGTCCTGTGCGCCCTTGCTCAAAATCGCGCTGATCTCATCTCGTAAACGCTCAGGAGAGCGCACTTCCTTCACCACGATCGTCTTGGTCGCCCTGCCGAGCTTGAGCTCCTCTTTGCGGGTTAACTCTTTGGCCGTGTAAACGAGCACCGGCGTCGAGCGCAGATGTTTCTTGGCGCGAACGTGGTCGATCACCTGCCAGCCACTCATGCCTGGCAGTCCAAGGTCGACGACGATGCAGTCGAAGCGCCCACTCTCGAGCGCTGTCACCGCCTCCTCGCCAGTTGCCACGGCCGTCGTCTCGGCCGCGAGCGGCTCCATGAGCTTGAAGATGTGCTCTCGCTGCACCGGCTCGTCCTCGACGACAAGGACGCGCTTTGCGCCGGGAGTGTCCGTAGGTGCGCGGTCGAGTACCGCGATCCGCTTCCGTGCTCCGTCATGAGACGAGGACTCCGCTCGGCCGGTGGGGACACCGGAGCCGTTGTCGGCGCTTCCGTTGCTGTACGAAGTCTCGCGCGGCGCACCCGACCAAGCCACCATCGGGCTCGCGATGGGCAGGTAAAGAGTGAAGGTGCTGCCGACGCCCTGCTGGCTTTCGAGCGTGATCTCGCCGGCGAGCAATCGCGTCAGCTCGCGGCAGATGGAGAGGCCTAGGCCCGTGCCTCCGTACTTGCGGCTGGTGGTGCCATCGCCCTGTGCGAACGCCTCGAAGATGGTTTGCTGCTGCTCGCGCGGAATGCCGATCCCGGTGTCGGTAACGGACATGGCGATAACCGACTCGGCTCGGTTGAGCGCTTCGTGCGA
>VBHB01000186.1 GCA_005880315.1 Chloroflexota bacterium
CTGATGGACGAGCTCGAGGAGCAGACGGAAGCCATCGCGGCGGGCAAGAAGCCCACCGTCGCCGCGACCTCACATCAGCTCGCGTACAACGTCATCCCCGGTGGCTGGAAGCCCGACGCCGATGGCTACAACGAGGAGGAGATGAAGCTCGTCCACGAGACGCGCAAGATCCTTCACGATCCGAACCTGCCGATCGCCGCGACCTGTGTTCGCGTACCAGTGCCGATCGGCCACAGCGAATCGGTCTTGATCGAGACCGAGAAGAAGATCAGTGTGGGCGAGGCGCGGTTGGTCCTCGGCGAGGCTCCCGGTGTCATGGTCGAAGACGATCCGTACGCAAAGATCTACCCGACGCCGCTCCATGTCGCGGGCAGAGACGAGGTGTATGTTGGCCGCATTCGCGACGACATCTCATCCGACCGCGGGTTGATGCTCTGGATGGTTTCGGACAACCTTCGCAAGGGCGCCGCGCTCAACGCGGTTCAGATCGCCGAGCACGCGCTCGATATGGGGGTCCTGTGATGCCAGCTGAAATCGGACGACTTCTCACGGCCATGATCACGCCGTTCAAATCGGACGGCAGCGTCGACTATCAGGCGGCCGAGAAGCTCGCCGCAATGCTAGTCGCGGACGGCTCCGACGGTGTCGTCGTGTCGGGCACAACCGGCGAGTCGCCGGCGCTCAGCGACGACGAGAAGATCGAGCTGCTCAAAGTCATCAAGAAAGCGCTGCCCGCCAAATCGGTCGTCGCCGGCACGGGGAGCAACGACACCCATCACTCGGTAAAGCTTTCTGAGCGCGCGATGAAGGCCGGCGCTGATGCGCTGCTTGCCGTGGTGCCCTACTACAACAAGCCGCCGCAGGAGGGCATGTACCAGCACTTCAAAGCGATCTCAGAGGTCGGGCCGACGATCATGTACAACATCCAGGGCCGCACCGCGATCAACATGACTGCGGCCACGACGCTGCGCTGCGCGCAGCTGCCCGGCATCATCGGTGTCAAAGAAGCCAGCGGCGACCTCGATCAGATCGGGCTCGTCTGCGCGGGCAAGCCGGCCAATTTCAAAGTGTGGAGCGGCGACGACAGCTGGACGCTGCCGGTGCTGGCCGTGGGCGGCTACGGCGTCATCTGCGTGGTCTCGCATATCGCCGGACGCTCGATGAAGAAGATGATCGAAGCGTTCATCAAGGCCGACAACCAGGCCGCGACGGAAATCCATCAGGGATTGCTGCCGGTGATCAAGTCGCTGATGACCACGGCGGCCAATCCGGTCCCTATCAAGTCGGCGCTCAGCGCAATGGGATTCCCCGCCGGACCGTTCCGGCTTCCGCTCGTCCCGCTCACCGACGACCAGCTCAAGTCCGTGATGCAAACGATCGGAGACGCGGGCAGTCTGATCACCTTCAAGGCGGGAGTCAAAGTCGCCTAGCACATCCTTCGAGCTCGATGAGCTCCACGCCGAGATCCGCGCGTGCGTCAAATGCAGCCTCCACGCGACCCGCACGCAAGCTGTGCCCGGGGTCGGGCCATGCCCGGCGGACATCATGATCGTCGGCGAGGCGCCAGGCTTCAATGAGGACAGGCAGGGGGAGCCTTTCGTAGGCGCGGCCGGCAAGCTGCTCGACACGCTGCTGGCGCGAATCGGGCTCGGCCGCTCCGACGTCTACATCACCAACGTCCTCAAGTGCCGCCCGCCGCAGAATCGTGACCCTATGCCCAACGAGGTCGAGTCGTGCTCGCCGTACCTCGCGCGGCAGCTGGCCTTGATCAAACCGAAGGTGATCCTCATCCTGGGCCGCCACGCACTCGAGAGACTGCTGCCAGGGCAGGGCTCGATCTCGCGCATCCACGGGAGCCTCGTCCGACGCGGTGAGGTCGCTTTCGTTCCGCTGTATCACCCGGCGGCGGCCCTGCACAACGGCGCCCTGGTCGCCGACCTCGAGCACGACTTCGACATCGTCAAGGCATATCTGGACAAGCTGCTGGCGCCTCCGCCGCCACCCGCTCCGACACCGGTTCCGAAACAGGAAGCCGAGCAGCTGCGACTGCTGTGAAATCCGCACGAACTCAGAGCCTGCGGCGTGAGTTCGCGGGGGCACCTATTAGCGGTGCGCGGCTTCGGTACCTGCCGCTCGGAGGCCTCGGCGAGGTCGGCATCAACATGTGGGCTCTCGAGTGGGAGGACCAGATCCTGGTCGTCGACGCCGGCCTCATGTTTCCGCAAGAGGACATGCTGGGCATCGACCTGGTCCTTCCCGACATCTCCTACCTGCTCGAGTCGCGGCGGAAGGTGCTCGGCATCTTCCTGAGCCATGGCCACGAAGACCACATCGGCGGGCTTCCGTTCGTGCTCAAAAAGCTCAACGTGCCGGTCTATGGGACGCGGCTGACTCTCGGGCTGGTCAAGCCGAAGTTGAAAGAGCACCGCATTCTGCGCGAAGCCGACTTGCGTGAGGTGCGCGTGGGCGACACCGTGCAGCTCGGGCCGTTTCGGGTGGAGACGGTCGCCGTGTGTCATTCGATCCCGGACGCGGTCGCGCTTTCGATCCAGACGCCGGTCGGCCGAGTCATCTATACGAGCGACTTCAAGCTTGATCCGGCGCCACCCGACGGTCACCCGACGGACATGGAACGCTTCCGAAGCCTGGGCGACGATGGCGTGTTGCTCCTGCTCAGCGACTCCACCAACGCAGAGCGATCCGGCCGCTCAGGGTCGGAGCGCGACCTCCACGCTCCGTTCGAGCGCATCTTCGGCGACGCGCCGGGGCGCATCGTGGTGGCGAACTTCGCGTCCAACATCCATCGCATCCAGCACCTGGTGCGGATGGCGGTGCAATTCGACCGCAAGGTCGCGGTGGTCGGGCGCAGCCTGCAGACCAACTTCAAGACCGCTCGCGAGCTTGGCTTCCTGGACGTGCCCGAGGGACTCACCGTCCAGCTGGAGAGCACCGAGCGGATCGCCCCGTCGAAGCTGCTATTGCTGACCGCGGGCAGCCAGGGCGAGCCGATGTCGGCGCTCGCTCGATTCGCCGCACAGCGCCACCCCGTCGTCAACGTGCTGAAAGGTGACTGGGTGGTGATCTCGGCTCGCCCGATCCCGGGCAACGAGCGGATGGTGCACCAGACGGTCAACAACCTCTACCGGCACGGAGCACACGTGTTCTATTCCGAGGTCGGCCACGTCCACGTCACGGGCCACGCGCAGAAGGACGAGCTCCGGGAGATGATCGACGCGGTCCGCCCGCGCTATTTCATACCAGTGCATGGCGAGTACCGGCAGCTCCATCAGCACGCTGCGCTGGCGCGCGAGGCTGGGATCGACGCCGCCAACATCGCCGTGGTGCAGGATGGCGAGACCGTCGAGCTGGACGCCGATTCGATGCACCGCGGCGAGAAGATCAATTCCGGCCTAGTTTTCGTCGACGGGCTCGGCGTCGGCGACGTCGAGCAGGTCGTGCTCCGCGACCGCCGCCACCTGGCGGAGGACGGGATCCTTGTCGTGACCCTGGTCCTCGACCGGGACACCGGGGCGGTGCGAGCGGGACCCGACCTGGTCACGCGGGGAGTCATCGAGCCCGAGCTGTCGTCCAAGCTCATGGCGGACGCGAGGAGGGCCGTCATGGACAGCATCAACCGCTTTGCGGACACGCATGCCGACGTGAACCTCATCAGCGAGGTCATCCACGACGCTGTGCAGAAGACGGTCTACAAACAGACCCGGCGCCGGCCGATGGTGATCCCTGTGTTGACGGAAATATGAAGCTGCCGCCGTTGGCGCTCGTGGCGCCGAGCCTGTGCCCGCGATGTGACCAGCCCGCGATGGTCCTCGACCACGCCGAGGAAGCGCGCTGCGCGCACTGTGGGCTGCAGCTGCATCAATGCGGAAACTGCCGGGGCATCGCGGGTCCGTTCGATCGCTATTGCGGTTTCTGCGGCCATGAGCTGGTGCGTGGTGCACAGCGGCCGATCTGGTGGCGCCTGTGGTTTCTTGCTGCTCTGATCCCCCTCGCCGCCGCGCTGACGGGCGGCATCTGGTGGGCGGAAACGCACCCGATCAAATAGCCACGCCCCTCATGTGTGCCGGATTGGCTGCATCCCCGGGCCAGCATGCGACCTTCTGTGCCCGAATGGCTGAATCCCTGGGTGGCGCCTAGCGATTCAAGCGCTGGCCGCACTCGACGCAGTAGCTGTGGCGGCCGAGGTTGTGGTGACCGCACGAGGCGCAGACGAGCCGGCGCGGCGGGTCCGCCTGCAGCCAGCGCTCACGTTCTCGGCGATACCAGATGCCGTCCTCCGGACCCAGCATCCAGCGGCGCCCTTCGCCGTCGAGCACTGCGAGGTCGCGCACGGCGAGCCTGAAGGCACGAGCCGGCAGACCGCCATTGCGGCGCTCCTCGACCAGCGTGCGATAACGAGTCTCCGCATCGGCGAACGGATCGACAGCCATGCGGTGAGAGTATCGCTGGACGGGACGCCCCTTGTGGAGAGGGGAGAATCGGGGCGGTGTAGAATCCCCTGAGCCCGGCATCGCCGGCAAGCCAGCATGCGTCGCACCAACTCACGAAGCTCACGCACACGCGCGAACGGCGCCCGCCGCGCCTCCTCCTCGCGCTCACGTTCCGCGCGTTCGAAGCGGCCTAGCCGGCCGCACCTGACACCGCGCCAGGTTCGGGAGATAACCGGCACCCTGCTCATTCTCGTCGGGCTGCTGGGCGCACTCGCGGTCGCCACCCATGCCGGCTCGATCCTGGCCGGCTTGCAGCAGTGGCTCACAGCGAGCTTCGGCACAGCGTGGTTCGTGCCCGTCGTCGGTGCCATCGCGCTGGGCGCGTACATGCTCTGGCCGAAGGCGCCCAGGCCACGGCTTCTCGATGTGCTGGCGGGGACTGTCGCCGTGATCGCACTGATAGGCCTGTTCGGACTGGCCGCTCAAGCGGGCGGCGGGACGGGCCGATCCATCGACCGCGCCGTGGTAGGGCTTGCGGGCGAAGTGGGGGCGTGGGCGCTGCTGGTGGCGGCCCTCGTCATTGGCCTCATCGTGACCATCCACTTCAGTCCCGGCGCCCTGATCGCCGCGGTCGTGAACACGGGACAGGCCGCATACGCGGAGCGGCGCAGGCTCGAGCGACTGGTCGCCGCTCCAGGTGAGCCGGCCAAGAACGTCGCCAAGGCCTCCGCCAAAACCGCGCCGGTCGCTGACAACGAAGACGTGGGACCGGCCTACCCGCCAGTCGCCTCCGTCGCCCTCCGCGCCTGGGAGGTCGAGGCCGAGCACGAGCCAGACACTTCGCCGGCGCCGAAGCCGGACTCTCATGCACCCGACGAAGAACCCGAGAAGCCCGTGCTGCGAGTCGTCGCGGAAGCCGAAGACGACCTCCCGGAGATCGAATGGAAGCTGCCCTCGGTCGCGCTGCTCGACACGGTGACGGCGCGTCGCGAGCGCATGGCGGACGAGATCAAGCGCAATGTCAAGATCATCGAGAGCACGCTGGAGACATTCGGCGTGTCATGCAAGGTCGTCGGCGTCAACCCGGGACCGGCGGTGACCCAGTACGAGCTTCAGCCCGGTCCGGGAGTGCAGGTCAAGAAGATCACCGCGCTGCAGAACGACCTGTCGCTCGCACTGGCGGCGGCGCCGCTGCGTATCGAGGCGCCCATCCCCGGCAAGTCGGCGGTGGGAATCGAAGTGCCCAACAAGGCCGCGAGCCTGGTCACGATCCGCGAGGTGCTCGAGACCGCGACCTTCCGCGAGGGCACGCACAAACTGGCGCTTGCGCTCGGCAACGACGTCTCCGGACAATCCATCGTCGGCGACCTGACGCGCATGCCGCACCTGCTGATCGCCGGCGCGACCGGCCAGGGCAAGAGCGTGTGCATCAACGCCCTCATCACCAGCCTGCTCTTCCAGGTCACGCCCGATCATTTGCGCCTGCTGCTCATCGACCCCAAGCGCGTGGAGCTGACCAACTACAACGGGCTGCCGCATCTCGCGCTGCCCGTCCTGGTCGAGCCGCATCAGGCCGCGGCTGCATTGCGGTGGGCGGTAGCTGAGATGGACCGCCGGTACAAGATGTTCTCAGCCGAAGGCGTGCGCAATATCGCGGCATATAACGAGAAGGCCACGCAGCGACTCGCGCGCGAGCTGCCTTACATCGTCATCGTCATAGACGAGCTCGCCGACCTGATGATGGTCGCCGCCGGTGAGATCGAGGAGCTCATCTGCCGCATCGCGCAGCTGGCTAGGGCAGTGGGCATACATCTCGTCATTGCGACCCAGCGCCCGTCCACGGACATCATCACCGGGCTCATCAAGGCCAACATCCCTTCGCGCATCGCGTTCGCGGTCGGCTCGCAGGTCGACAGCCGCGTCATCCTCGACTCCGGGGGCGCCGAAAAGCTTCTCGGCCGGGGAGACATGCTCTACCAGCCGGTCGACGCGGGCAAGCCCACTCGCATCCAGGGTGCGTTCGTGAGTGACCCTGAGGTCGAATCGGTGGTCAACTACTGGCGCTCGCAGGGCGAGCCTCGATACATGGAGGAGATCCTCGAGGAGGGCGCTGGCACGGAGTGGGAGGGAGGCCACCAGGCCACCGAGCGCAAGCTGGACCCGCTGTTCGCACGCGCTGCCAGGGCAGTGGCAGCCGAGGGCGGTGCATCGGTGTCGCTCGTGCAGCGAAAGTTCAATGTCGGATATTCGCGAGCGGGCCGCATCGTCGACCAGCTCGCCGAGCATCGGGTCATCGGCGGCTATCAGGGTTCGAAATCGCGCGAGGTACTGATGAACCTGCCCGATGTCGACGATCTTCTGGGGCGCATCGGCCTCGAATGAGCTGGGTGTCCCGGCCTTGACTCCGGGGGGCTTTCTCGCCGCCAAGCGTGGCGAGCGCGGCCTCACCCTCCGGCAGGCGCCGTCCGCGACCAGCATCCGGCTCGAGCACCTGTGCGCGCTGGAGGCTGACGAGCAGCCACCGCATCGCTGCCATCGCCCTCGCCCACGTCGCACACTTCTTCGTAGACGGCCATGAACCTCCCGAACCTCCTGACGCTGAGCCGCCTGGTGGCGATCCCACTCCTCATGGCGCTGCTTCTCGTGCGCTTCCCAGGACACGACCAGGCGGCGGCGGCGCTCTTCGTCGTCTTCTCGTTCACCGACACCCTGGACGGCCAGATCGCTCGCCGCCGAGGGATGGTGAGCGACCTCGGCAAGTTCCTCGACCCGCTGGCGGACAAGCTGCTGGTGCTGTCGGTCCTGATCGTTCTCGTCCAGGAGGGCCTGGTCGCGGCCTGGGTAGTGGTGGTGATCTTTTCGCGAGAGCTCCTCATCACCATCCTGCGATCGGTGGGCGCCAGCCAGGGGCACGTGATCGGCGCCGCGCCGCTCGGCAAGACTAAGACGGTCACGCAGATGGCGGCGGTGGCGCTGCTGATACTTCAGCGCCCATATCCGGACCTGGTGCCGATCGCCGCCATCGCCGTCGCGGTTGCGGTCGTGTTCACGATCGTGAGCGGAATCGACTACATGGTTCGCTTCCGGCATCTGATCGGTCTCGGCGAAGGTGCGGCGCCGCCGCCAGGTGTGGACCCGCTTGCCGATGAGCTCGGCGCGCTGCTCGCCCGCGAAGGGCTCACGGTATCGGTGGCCGAGTCGTGTACGGGCGGGCTTCTCGGATCGCTCATCACCGATCGCCCCGGAAGTTCCGTCTACTTCATGGGCGGGGTGATCGCCTATGCCGACCAGGTCAAACGCGACGAGCTAGGGGTCCCCGCGGCCCTGCTCACGCGTCACGGCGCGGTAAGCCGCGAGGTGGCGCTGGCGATGGCGGAGGGAGTCAGGGCGCGATTCGGCACGAGCCTGGCGGCATCGACCACGGGCATCGCCGGACCGGACTCGGATGGATCGAACAAGCCGGTCGGCCTCACATACATCGCCATCGTCTCGGAGTGGGGGAGCCGATGCGAGCAGTACATGTTCAGCGGCAATCGCTGGGCGAACCGTCGGCAGGCGGCTGAGCAGGCGCTGCACCTGCTGATCGAAGACGTCCGGGCCGGCGCCGGCCGCCAGAGGAAACAACCTGCTTGATTACCCTTGACGATCGCGAACACTTGTTCGATAATGTCCGGACGGCTTGCTGTTAAGACGATGTTGACCCCAGCACGACGACATAGAACACTCGCCGCAACGACCTAGGAGGCATTCACGACATTGGAAAAAGAGAAAGAGAAGTCCCTCGACTCGGCCATCTCCCACATCGTCAAGAGCTATGGGAAGGGCTCGATCATGAAGTTGGGTGAACAGGCTGCGCAGCGTGGCGAGATCCTCGTGATCCCCACAGGCGCGCTGCTGCTCGACCTCGCGCTGGGCGTGGGTGGAATTCCCCGCGGGCGCGTGACCGAACTGTACGGCCCGGAGTCGGCTGGCAAGACGACCCTCGCCCTGCATGTCATCGCCGAGGCCCAGAAGCAAGGCGGCGTGGCGGCGTTCGTCGACGCCGAGCACGCGCTCGACCCGCTCTACGCGTCGCGGATCGGTGTCAAGATCGACGACCTCTTGATCAGCCAGCCCGACACGGGCGAGCAAGCGCTCGAGATCGTCGAGGTCTTGGTGCGCTCAGGTGCGGTCGACGTCATCGTCATCGACTCCGTGGCGGCGCTGGTGCCGAAGGCCGAGATCGAAGGCGAGATGGGCGACGCCCATGTCGGACTGCAGGCCAGGCTCATGTCACAGGCTCTCCGCAAGCTAACTGCGGCGATCTCGAAGTCGAACTGCTCGGTCATCTTCTTGAACCAGCTGCGCGAGAAGGTCGGGATCATGTTCGGAAATCCCGAGACCCAGCCCGGCGGCCGCGCCCTCAAGTTCTACTCATCGGTTCGGCTCGACATCCGCAAGGTCGAGGTCATCAAGTCCGGCCTGGATTCAGTGGGCGCCCGGGTGAAGGTGAAGGTCGTCAAGAACAAGGTTGCTCCACCATTCCGCGCCGCCGAGTTCGACATTCTTTTCAACGAGGGCATCTCCCGCGAGGGCTCGCTCATCGACGCCGCGATCGAGTACGGGATTCTCGAGAAGAGCGGGACGTGGATGTCGTTCGGCGACCAGCGCCTCGGGCAAGGGCGCGAGAACGTGCGCAACTACCTGCGCGAGAACCCCACCCTTTCAGGCGAGATCGAGGCCAAGGTCCGTGCCAAGGCCGCGGGCGGCACTGCCCAGGCGGTGCAGCGTGCTGCCGGATCGGCAACCACCGCGGCGGCGGGTTCGGGTGGCACCGAGGAGTTCTAGCCGCCGTCCCAAAGCACCCCCTTCCGGCACCGCACTAGACGCGGGCCTCAGGCTGCTCGGCCGGCGAGCTCACTCGCGGGTCGAGCTGCTCCTGAAACTGACGCGGAGGGGCTTCGAGGGCCCGGCGATACGGCAAGCGCTGAAGCGGCTGGAGGAGCTGGGCTACCTGGACGACCGCGCGTTCGCAAGCTCCTTCGTGCGGCGCCGGGGCTCGGTCCGGGGGCCTCGGGCGCTGTCCGCCGAGCTCGCGGCCCGAGGCGTCGATCGATCTGAGGTCGACACCGCCCTCGCAGTATTCGGGCCGGACGAGCAGCTGGCGGCCGCCACCCACATCGCAGAACGCCTGTACGCCGCGAAGCCTGCCCTCAGCCGGCAGGAGATGCTCGATCGCATCGGGACCAAGCTGGTAAGGCGTGGGTTCTCGATGGCGCTGGCAAGGGCGGCCTGTATGTCCGTCCTGGCCGGGGCAGCAAGTCCCACCGACAGCTAAAATTTCACCTCACGCGGTGCGCTCGTGAAGCGCCCGCAGTCATAGAGCCAACCCGGCGCGGGCCCACTTATGAGAGGCCTGCGATGGTTCCGCACTTTGACAATCGAATAAATGAGGTGCATGTCACATGCCTGTCTACGTCTTCGTACCGCTTTTGGTGGTGGCGCTCCTCGCCGGTTTCGGAGTGGCGTTCCTACTCCTGAGGAACCGGCAGGGCAACGGGGCCAGCGTCCTCGAGGCCAAGGCTCAGCAATCGCTTTCTGAGGCGGAAACCCAGGCCAAGGAAAAGCTGCTGGAGGCAAAGGAGGAAGCGGTCCAGATCCGCACCGCCGCCGAACAGGAGGCCCGGGAGTATCGGGCCCAATCGCAGCAAATCGAAAAGCGCCTTCTCCAAAAAGAGGAAAACCTCGACCGCAAGGGCGAGGACCTCAATCGCCGCGAGCGTGAGCTCGGCAACAAGGAGAAGGGGCTGGACGAGATCAAGGCGCAGTTAGAGGACTCGTACCGCCAGCAGGAGAAGGAGCTTCAGCGTGTCGCCAACATGACGCGACAGGAAGCTCAGGGCATCCTGATGGGCCAGGTCGAGCAGGAGCTGCGCAACGAGGTCGCCCGCAAGGTGCGGGAGGCCGAGCTGGCTGCTCGCGATGAGAGCGAGCGGCGAGCCCGAGAGATCGTCACCGAATCCATCCAGCGCATCGCCGCCGACCAGACCGCCGAGGTCTCGGTCTCGGTGCTGCCGCTGCCGACCGACGAGCTCAAGGGCCGCATCATCGGCAAGGAGGGCCGCAACATCCGCGCCCTTCAGCAGGCGACGGGGATCGACCTCATCGTCGACGACACCCCGGAGGCCGTGATCATCAGCGGCTTCGACCCCGTCCGCCGTGAGGTGGCCAGGGTCGCGCTCAACAAGCTCATCGTTGACGGCCGCATTCACCCGGCCCGTATCGAAGAGATCGTCGCCAAGTCCCGCCAGGAGGTCCTGCAAAGGGTCAAAGAGGAGGGTGAGGCTGCGGTTCTCGAGGTTGGGATGCAGGGTTTGCATCCTGAAGTCGTCCGTCACCTCGGCATCCTGCGTTTTCGCACGAGCTACGGCCAGCAGGTGCTGAACCATTCCAAAGAGGTCGCTTATCTCGCCGCCATGATGGCGTCCGAGATCGGGGCCGACGTTCGTATCGCCAAGATGTCGGGCTTGCTCCACGACATCGGCAAAGCCATCGACCACGAGGTCGAGGGCTCACATGCTGTGATCGGAGCAGACCTGCTGCAGCGACATGGGGTACCCGCCCCGGTCGTACATGCGGTGCGTGCCCATCACTACGACGAGGAGCCGCACTCGATAGAGGCGCTCCTGCTGATCGCGGCGGACGCCATCTCGGCGGCTCGCCCGGGCGCGCGGCGTGAGTCGCTAGAGGCTTACGTCAAGAGGCTGGAGAAGCTGGAGGAGATCGCCAACTCGTTCCAGGGAGTCCAGCAGTCATACGCCATCCAGGCCGGCCGCGAGGTGCGGATCCTGGTCAAGCCGGAGCAGATCGATGACACGGCTGCCCAGCTGATGGCGAGAGACATTGCCAAGCGAATCGAAACGGAGCTGAGCTTTCCGGGCCAGATCCGGGTCACCGTGGTCCGCGAGACGCGGGCCGTCGAATACGCAAAGTGAATCGAGGGGAGCCCAGCTTGGGCTCCCCTTTTTTCATTTCAAGCTAGCCTTTTCGAACGGTGCCTGACGACTTTCGAATCTTGTTTGTGGCCGACGTGGTCGGCCAACCCGGCCGCGAAGCGGTCAAAGCCATCCTGCCCGGCCTGAAACGGGAGCTCGAGGCGGACGTAACCATCCTCAACGGCGAGAATGCCGCGGGCGGTTTCGGCCTGACGGCGAAGCTGGTCTCAGAGCTAAAGGCGGCTGGGGCAGACGTCATCACCACAGGCAACCACGTGTATGCCCAGAAAGAGTTCGTCAGTGAGCTGCCCGCCCTGGAGAACGTGATCCGCCCCGCCAACTACCCGCCGGCCGCCCCAGGCAAGGGTTGGACTGTGCTTCATGCCAACGGCCACGACGTCCTGGTCATGAACCTGATCGGGCGCATCTTCCTGGATCCGCTGGACGACCCGTTCCGAACCGCGGATGCCATTCTGGCGGCAAACCCGCAGGCCAAGATCGTGTTCTGCGATATGCACGCGGAAGCAACCTCCGAGAAGACCGCCATGGGCTGGTATCTGGACGGCCGCGCCAGCGCCGTCGTGGGCACGCATACCCATATCCCGACGGCCGATGCCAGGGTCCTGCCTGGCGGCACCGCCTACGTGACCGACGTCGGCATGGTGGGCCCCCGCGACAGCTGCATCGGAATGGACAAGCAAGTCGTCCTGCAGCGCTTCCTGACAGGTGTCCCGAACCGTTTTGTGGTGGCGTCAGGAGTTGTGACTTTCAATGCGGTACTGGTTACCATTAGTGGTTCCACCGGACGAGCTACATCGATCCAGCGAGTCGACCGAGAACATATTTGAAGGGGTTCCAGCAATGACAGGGGAGCGCGCTCCAACGGAGGTGCTGAAAGTGTCAGCCACCTCCAAGCCGGTTGCGGTGGCCGGAGCTATAGCGGGCGTGATCCGCAGCAAGGGACGCGTCGAGGTGCAAGCGATTGGAGCAGGCGCAATCAACCAGGCGGTGAAGGCGATCGCGATCTCACGCGGGTACGTGGCCCCGGGGGGCCTCGACCTGGTCTGCATTCCGGCCTTCATCGACATCTCGATCGACGGCGAGGAACGCACCGGCATCAGGCTGCTCGTGGAGAGCCGGTAACGGGTCGCGGGGACTGGACGGCGGCCGTTCGCGAGTCATCTGGCGGCATCGACGGCCGAGGCCAAGGAAGCGACGAGCAGCGGAGCGCACGCATCCGGCATGCGTAAGCGAGCAGCGCAGAAGCTGACGCAGGCAAGGCACCCAGAGGGTGCCGATCGGCCGTCTAGGCCGCCGGAGGGCCGTGAACTGTCGCCGGCCAGTCCCCGGGTCCGGGCGCGGTCGTTCCACATCTGGACGATCGGCTGCCAGATGAACGCCGCCGATTCTGAGAGCCTGGCGCGAATTCTGCTTGCCGCCGGCTACCAGGAGGATTCACTTGAACGCGCGGACGTTGCCATCCTCAACACCTGCGTGGTCCGCCAGGCGTCAGAGGATCGCGTCTATTCGAAGCTCCATGAGCTCAAGGCCTGGAAGACGCCGGAGCGGACGATTGCGGTCACTGGCTGCATCGTCGCCAAGGAAGGGGAAGGCCTCCGGCGGCGATTCCCACACCTCGACTCGGTCGTGCCCATCGGCGAGTACGACGACTTCGTCGCCGGCCTCGCGGCGCGCTACGACTACTCGGAGGGCGAGGCGCTGCCCATCTCCGGACGCACGGGCGTCAGCCACTATGTGCGCGTGATTCAGGGGTGCGACCACAACTGCACTTTCTGCATCGTGCCGCGGGTGCGCGGCCGCGAACGCCACGTGCCGATGGCGGAGGTCCTCGAGGAGTGCCGGATGGCGGTGGATGCGGGCGCCCGCGAGGTCGTGTTGGTCGGGCAGAACGTGGATGACTATCAGGATCCCGGTGGCCAGGGTGGTCTTGCGGCACTGGTTCGCACGGTCGAAAAGATCCCGGGCCTGCGCAGGCTTCGCTTCATGACATCGCACCCGCAGGACCTCGAGCCGGAGCTGCTCGAGACGATGGCGGCGAGCGACGTCGTGTGCAGGGAGCTGCAGCTGCCGGTGCAGTCCGGAGACGACGGGATCCTCAAGCGCATGGCCCGCGGCTACCAGACCAGGCACTACCGCGCCATCGTGGAGCGGGCACGCAGACTCATGCCGGACCTCGGCCTCGTGACGGATGTCATCGTCGGTTTTCCCGGCGAAACCGAAGCCGCGTTCCTCAACACACGCGCGCTGCTCGAAGAGATCGAGTTCGACGTCGTACATCTGGCCATGTACTCGCCGCGGCCTGGAACCTTTGCCGCCACCAAGATGGACGACGACGTCCCGGCCGCCGAGAAGCTGCGCCGCCTCAACGACCTCTTGGCCATGCAGCGCCAGATCGCGACCCGCAAGACGGCGCAGTGGGTGGGCCGCGACGTCGAAGTGTTGATCGAGGGCAGCGACGAGCTCGGCCGCCCGTACGGACGCATACGGCAGGGCAAGCGAGCCATCGTCCTTCGTGGCTCGGGCGTGCCTCCGGGCGACTTGGTCAACCTTCGAGTGGTGCAAGCCACAGCCGGCCAGCTCCTGGGCCTGCCCGCCGCGTGAAAGACTGGCCCCCTGCTCTGACCCCGGTCATGCGTCAGTACCGGGAGGCAAAAGAGCAGCATCCCGAGGGAATCCTTCTCTTCCGGCTCGGCGACTTCTACGAGGTGTTCTTCGAAGACGCGCTCGTCGCCGCACCAGTGATGGGAGTCACGCTGACCTCGAGGCCGCTGGGCAAGTCTGGTCGTGCGCCCATGTGCGGTGTGCCGTATCACGCGTGGCAGGCATACGTCGGCAAGCTGCTGCGCGCGGGCCATAAGGTGGTCATCTGCGACCAGCTGGAGGCCCCGGGCAAAGGCCCTGTTGTGAAGCGCGACGTCACCCGCGTGCTCACGCCGGGTACCGTTGTCGAAGACTCCTACCTCGACCCGGCGCGGCCGAACTACCTGGTGGCCGCGTGGATTCGCGGAGCCGAGGCGGGGCTGGCCGCATGTGACGTCTCGACCGGCGAGCTGCTCCTGTGCCAGCTGCCTGCCGACCGGCTCGGCGCAGAGCTCGCGCGGCTGGCGCCGGCCGAGCTGCTGACACCACCAGAAGTAGAGGAGTACCGATTCGATCCGGTGCGGGGCCGGCAGCGGCTCAAAGATTTCCTCGCCATCGCTTTTCCGGAGGCCGTCGGCGCAGGTGACGCACCCCTTGCCGTCGGCGCGGCGGGCGTCGTGCTCGACTACCTCAAGCAGATCCAGACCCGCGTCGGGCCAGGGCTCCTCACGGTCCGAACCTACTCGCCGGAGGCCACGATGCCACTCGACGCGGCCACCGTGCGCAACCTTGAGCTCACCGAGCTCGTCAAGCTTCTCGACCACACGCGAACCCCGATCGGTGCCCGGCGGCTGCGCGCCTGGCTCGGGGCTCCGATGCGAGACGCTGAGTCGATCGAGCTTCGCCTTGGCGCGGTCGAGGAGCTCGTGTCGCTACCGACCCTTCAGGAGACGCTCGATGCCGCCCTCAAAGCTATGGGCGACCTCGAGCGCCTGGTATCGCGGGCGGCGCAGGGTCACGCCACGGCCCGCGAGCTGGTGGCACTCCGGCGCTCGCTCGACGCGATCCCGCCGGTTCGGGATGCCGCGGCGGCGTGTGAGGCACTGGCCACCAGGGAGATCGCAGCACAGATGACCGCGTCGCCCGGGCTGGCCTCGGAGCTGGCCCAAGCATTGGTCGAGGATCCACCTGGCCACGCCCGCGACGGCGGAGCGATCAAGCGAGGCTACGACGCAGAGCTGGATGCGATCGTCGACTCGTCCCAGAGCGCTCGGGAGTGGATCGCCGCGCTCGAGGCGGGCGAGCGCAGGCGTACAGGCATCCGCTCGCTGAAGGTCGGCTTCAACAAAGTGTTCGGCTACTACATCGAGATCAGCAATTCCAACGCGACCTCCATTCCCGCCGACTACGTGCGAAAGCAGACTCTGACCGGCGCTGAGCGCTACCTGACCACCGAGCTCAAGGAGAAGGAAGCGATCGTGCTCACTGCGCAGGAGCGGATCACGGCGAGAGAGCTCGATATCCTTCGCGACCTGGGTGCCAAGGTGGCCGATTTCGCGCCCGCCCTTCGGGCTACGGCGCAAGCGATCGGCAGCATCGACGCTCTGAGGAGTCTTGCTGTCGCCGCGGCTCGCGAGCGGTGGCGGCGGCCAACGGTAAACGCGGCCCTGAGTTTGAGCATCAAGGGTGGGCGACACCCGCTGGTGGAGCGCCATCTGGCGGACGGAGCTTTCGTCGCCAATGACCTGGAGCTGGATCCTGACGGCGAGCAGATCATCATTCTCACCGGCCCGAACATGGCGGGCAAGTCCACGTACCTGCG
>VBHB01000187.1 GCA_005880315.1 Chloroflexota bacterium
GCGATACAGCAGCCAGCGTTCGGGATCGATGGCCGCCCCGGTCTTGTCGAGGTAGGCGTCATGCAACGCCGCCGTCAGCGTGCCGTCAGCAGAGTTGGAAACGCAACCGGCGAGGTCGAAGACGTGGTCGTAGCAGTAGATATCGAGGCTGCAGAAAGCGCGCTTGTCGAAGTCGACCTTCAGCAAACGCCGCGGCTCGCCGCCTTCAAACCAGTTGCCCGGCCCGCAGGCGCCATCGATGACGGACGCGCGGGCGACATGCAGCAACCGCCGGAACACCGGGTGGGCAATCGGCCGCATGAACTGGCTCGCCGGCCCGAAGGCTCGCATGATGATGTCGCCGGCCCGCTGCCAGACCGCCCCGCGGTCTACGAGCCGTAGGCTCGTGTCTTCATCGACGGCCAGCGCGCGAGCGCGCGAGGTCACGTAGTCGACCATGCCCGCAGCGATTTGACCCAAACGCTCCGGCGTGGGTGGGTCGACTCGCCCCTTTTCCGGCTGCCATTCGCGGTAGGCCAGGCCATCTCTCACACCGATCACGTTGGGGAGGAAGGCGCCCAGCCGCCGAGCGACGGCCAGGGCGTGGTCTCCGAAATAGCCGGTGCCGACCCCCTCGACGCAGATGTCGCGGGTGAGCTGCTCGCCGCCGCGACGGAGCTGAACGCGGTACAGCGACCGCACGTGGCCGCGCCGCTTCGCGGCCGGCATGGCAAGCGGGTGCACCGAGCCCACCTCCGAATCGGACCCCACCATCTCGGCGAGCGCATCGCGCACGGCGCTCGCCTCCAGCCGCGCATGCACCGACCAGTCCTCCCACGGAAGGACGATCGACGGATAGCGCCGCAATGAAGGTGGCGGCACCTCCATGTCGCCGAGGAGCGGCAGCAGCAGCACTATCGATCGCTCATCGAAGCCGAGTCGCTCGATCTCGCGCGCCGCCCTGGCCAGCGAGCCGCCGGACTTCGGGGGATCGTCGGTCAGCAGCACGGTGCCCCCGTCGGCCAGGACGGAGCGAAGCACGTCCAGCTCGGAGCGCCGCCACCGCTGGCCGGGGCGGAAGGTGAGCACGTGCACCAGATCGAAACCGCGGGCCCGCAAGTAGGCGCCGTGAAGCGGCGCGGTGTAGCTGCCTGAGGTCCTGACGCCCACCACGGCCACGGGCCGCAACCGTTCCGGAAACGCGAGGATGAAATCGTCTGTCAACCGCTCGAGGTCGTCGGGTTGCTGGTCGAAGTTGCGAAAACAGCTGGGCAACCGGAGCACCGAGCGCCGGAGCGGAGGCGAAACCGTCGCAAGGCGAGACCTGAGTCTTTTGGCACCGGCCAGCATCGCGTCCCTTTCCAGGCCGGCGGTGTGGGCCACGGCGTCCGCCAGCTTGTCGACCAACCCGCCGAGCTCGAGCTGCCAGGCGTCGAGGCGGCTCAGGCCTCGCGTGGCGGACCGGGCAGCCCAGACCGCGCCGTCCGTCGCGCGAAGGGCCGCCGCGGCGGTACGACCCCCGGCACCCGGTACGACCCGAGCCACGTGTTTGGCGATCCGCGCCCGCGCGATCGAGCCTTCATGGAGCCGATCCTCCGCGACCTGATTGGCGCCCGCGGCCAACAAGAACGCATTGATCCAGGAGTCATTCGCGATCTCGTCGACGAGCATCTCCATCAGCCCATCGAGGTCGCTCAGGAGGTTGGCGACCAGCAGTGGGTCACGCGCCGATGGCTGCGGCGCCACCTGGCGGACCACGGTTTCCTGAATCAGCTGATCCGTCATCGGCGCACCACCCGCCCACCCCATTGTTGGCGGCCGGGTCCCGGCGAATAAATGGGACCAATGACCTATGTGCCCGAGCCCGCTCGCCGCCTAGCGTCGTTTCATGGCCCACCCGCGACGCCTAATCGTGGTCTCGCTCGCGGTCGCGCTGCTCGCGGCCATCGCGCTGTCGGCAGTCCACCATTTCGTGCGGCAGGACGCGGCTCTGCTGCCGGTGCCCTCGCCGGCAGGGCTCAACTACGGCATGCCGCACGACGCCAGCGGCAACTGGGTCGGCACGGAGTGGCTCCAGTCGGGTTACTGGGCCGAGACTCGTCCCGCGCTCGCGGCAGACCTCGACTTCATTCGGCGACACAACCTTGGCCGGCTGCAGCGCATCTTCGTCGGACTCGACCAGGCCATGGTGTGGGACGAAACCCGCGGCTTCGACGGTTTCGACGCGGCGGCGCTCGAGCATTTCTCGACTGCGCTGGACATGTTCGACGCCCGCGGTATCAAGGTGATCGTGGTCGTGTACGACCAGGAGGTCGTCGGCAGCGCAGGCAACTTTCATTTCGCTGCGCTCGATGGCAAGCACACCGCGATGCGCCAGGGCTACTTGCGCGCGACCGAGCAGTTCTTCCGCAGGTTTGGCCGGCGCGATACGGTCGCCGGTTGGGACCTGTTCAACGAGGCTTACAACAGCCTGGGCACCGACGGCCGCATGCCACAGCCGCCGCACGCGGACCCCGTGAGCCCCGGCTACTCCGACTCGGTCGTCCATGGTTGGCTGCGCGACCTTTACCACGCCGCCCGGCTCGGCTCGCCGTCCGCGCGCCTGACGGTTTCCGATGCTACCGAGCTCTACTGGAATCCGGATCCCGACGTCGGCAAGTACGAGGACGTCGTCGACTTCTACGACGTACATGTCTACGACGACAACCCCCACTACCCCGATTGGCGATCGACGCTGCGCAAGCCGTACATCGTCGGCGAGGCCGGCGCCTCGACAGTCGGCGCCCACTACGAAGACCAGACGCTGAACAGCCAGGCGGTCACCTACTTGATGCAGCACGCGCAGGCGGCGGGGGTGAGCGCCGTGCTCGTCCACGGCGAGGCCTTCACGACGAGCACGGACTCCCTGACGCCGACGGGGACCGCGCTCGCCGACTTCCTGAGCCACAGTCCTGGTGCGGCTCAGGCCGGCGAAGGCTGGAACCCGGCCGCCGACATCGCGGGCGCGATCGTGTCCACAGCTCGGCGGGTCAGGCGAATTTTCACCGGCTAGACCCCCGTCCCACCGCAGGTCGGCCCTGTCCCACGCCACGGGACCTTTGCCTATTTACGCTCGATTCGCCGCCCCATAGGCTCGATTTGTGGGGTGCCTCCGCAGGTGATGGAAGCCTGCCCTCCGGACGCCCAGGGCGTCATCGACAGCGCCGCCGCGCCCACAGGCGAGCCGTCCGCCGCCAGCCGGGTGGGCGACGGCACCTGGAAACGACCCCTCGACGTGTTGATCGCCACCTTGGCCACGATCGGGCTGTCGCCGCTCATCGGGGTGGTAGCGATCCTGGTGCGCATCGACAGCCGCGGCCCAGTCTTCTTCCGACAGGAACGGCTCGGTCGCGATGGCAAGCCGTTCCGGATGTGGAAGTTTCGCTCGATGTACCACAACAGCGAGGACGGCCGGCACCGCGACGCGGCAACGGCATGGTTTGCCGCTCAGCCCACCGGGAACGGCTACAAGTCGCTGGCCGACCCTCGCATCACACGAGTGGGGCGGTTTCTGCGGCGGACGAGCCTCGACGAGATCCCGCAGCTGTTCAACGTGCTGAGCGGCGACATGAGCCTGGTCGGGCCTCGGCCCGCCATCGCCTACGAGCTGACCCATTACCAGCCCTGGTACTTCGAACGGCAGCACGTGAAGCCGGGCATGACCGGTCTGTGGCAGGTCTCGGGTCGCGACACGGTGTCGGCGCAGGACATGATGGCGCTGGACGTTCGTTACGTGCGCGAGCGCACGCTGTGGCTCGACGTGAGGATCCTGTTCCTCACGGTGCCGGCGCTGCTGGGCCGTTATTCGGTGCTGAGCTAGGTTGGACGAGCGCGCCGCCCTGAGAACCGTCACCAGCGCGATCAAGCATCGCCGGTACGTGCTGATCGCGATCATCGCCCTGGTCACATTGGCCGCGGGAGTGGCATCGATCGTGAGGCCGCCGACCTACCAGGGCACCGCGCTGCTTTTCGTCGACGAGCGCTTCAACTCTTCGCAGGGATTCGACCTCGCGCTGCAGGCGGGCGAGCTCCTCAGCGCTCACTTCATTGAGACCGCTACCAGCCGGCCTGTGCTGGAGAGAGCGTGCTCCGGCAAGTACTTCGACACCCCGGCCACCGCCGGTTACAGCTGCTCGCCCGAAGGCCTGCTGGCCAATGTCAGCGCCAACACCGTAAGAGGCACGAGCTGGATCGCCGTGAACGTGAACTCCAGGTCCGCGCCAGAATCGGCGGCGCTCGCCAACGCCGTCGCCAGGGCGATGATCGATCAGAACCAGGCCGACATCGAGGAATTGCTCGCGCCGACGAAGAACTTCCTCGAGGGTGAGCTCAACCGCCTGCAGACCGCCATCGCCGCGGAGCAGGCGCAGATCGCGCAGCTGCAAAAGCAATCAAACCCGAACAGCTTTAACGGGTCGAACAGCGCGGCGATCGCGGCCCACCAGGCGACTCTCAGTCTCCTCCAGAGCCAGTATTCGGCGACCTATGCGCGAATCCAGGACCTCGTCATCGAGCAGAACCGGCTCGCCGGAAGCCTGACCGAGGTGCAGACCGCGACCATCCCGAACAAGCCGATCGATCCCGACCCGCTCCGCTACCTCCTGGCCGGGCTGCTCGCGGGCCTGTGTCTTGGGCTGGCGGCGGTGCTGATCATCGACCGCTTCGACGACCGCATCTTCGACACCGAAGCGCTCGCGCGCGCCGCCGGCACCCGCTTGGTGGTCGAGGTCGGACCGCGCCCGCGGACGGAGTCGGGCCGCACTTTCGAGCCATACGCGCTGGCGCGGGCCAGCCTGGTGGCCCAGCATCCGACCCTGACCAAGGTCTTGGTGGTCGCCGCTTCATCGCGTGACCATGTCCGGCGGGTCGCCTCGGCCCTCGGCATGGCCGGCGTGAAGGCTGGGCAGACCGTGCTCGTCGTCGATGCCCAGGCTCACAACTACGTGATGCATCAACAGTCGGGCCGCAACGGATCGAAGATGACCATCGTCAGCACGCATTCCAACGGGGACACTCGCATTCCCGTCGACGCCATCGCCGACCCCGAAGGCAAGTACGACCTCACGATCATGTCCGCGCCCTCGCCCGACGTCGATCCGACCGCCGTTTCGCTTGCTCGCATGGCAGATGTAGCGATCATCGTCGCCACCGCCGCCAAGACGCGATTCTCGGAGGCCAGGCGGACGGCCGACTCGCTGAGGATGGCCGGGGTCGAAGTGGTCGCCAGCATCCTGGCAAGCGAATCGCTGCCGGACGAGGAGCCGGAGGTCGAAGAACCAGAAAAGGTTCTGTACCAGATGGCCGCCACCCCCGGGAGCCCGGGGAGGCTGCCCACATGGCGCGGCCCGGGACGCACGTGAGCAAAGTCCCGGTCACGGCCGTGGCCTGGGCTCGATTCCAGCCGCGAACCGTGGCGCTGGCATCCGTGCTCGAGGGGCGAGCGCGTTTTGTGAGTGGGGGCATCACCGCCAAAGCCCTGGCGACCCGGCCCCTTTCCTATCTCGTCAACTCAGTGAGGACGTGGATGCTTCTGTCCCGTGATGACCCGCATACCGTGGTGGTCATCACGCCGCCCGTCTTTGCGCCTCTCGCCGTCTGGCTCTGGTGCGTGGTTCGCGGCAGGCAGCTGGTCGTCGACTGCCACACCGGCGCATTTCATTCCGGCAAGTGGGCATGGGCGCGTCCGATCCATCGAGTGCTGCTGCGCCGCGCGAAGGTGGTCCTTTTGCACACTGGAGACGCTGAAGCCCTGGTGGCGACATGGGGCGCGCGGGCCCTCCTGCTTCCGGACGACGTGCCGGACGACGGCGACGCAGAAAAAATTGAGCGCCCATCCGGCACTTACCGCCGGGTGCTCGTGGCCGGCAGCTTCGACGGCAACGAGCCGGTTGCCGAGGCAATCGCGGCCGCCACATTCCTTCCTGACGTGGAGCTCCGATACACGGGCGATCCGGAGCTCGTGCCTGCAAAGCTTCGCGCTGACGCATCGCCCAACGCGGTGTTCACCGGCTACCTTCCCTATCGCACCTTTCTAGGCGAGCTTTTGTCCGCCGATGTGGTCGCGTGCTTCAGCACGGATCCGCAGATCATGAATCGCGCTGCGTTCGAAGCCGTGGGACTTGGCCGGCCCCTGGTGCTGTCGGACCTGCCCGGCCTTCGGTCACGGTTCGGGTCGGCAGCCCTCTTCTGCGCCAATGAGCCCGCGGCAATGGCACAGGCAGTCGCCGCCGCGATCGAATCCAGCAGTGACCTGGCGGCGCGCAGCATCGAGCTGCGGGAAAAGCTGACGGCGCAGCGCGAGCAGGCGGTCTCGAGGCTTCGCGAGATCATCGGCGAGGAGGTCGTCCCCAATTGGCGCCGTCGCATCGCGTCCTGATCGTCAGCGAGCACCCCTATCCCGACCACGCCACCCTTCGGCGCAACGTGGTGCAGCTGCTCGATGAAGGTATGGCCGTCGACCTGCTCTGCCTGGCGGGCTCGCGAAAACTCGATGACGGATCGCAGGCGAGGACTGGGCTGCGGGTGTACCGGATGCATCTGGAGCACCGGCGCACCCCGGCTTACCGGTACATCCTCGAATACCTCGCGTTTTTCGCGTGGGCTCTTCCGATAGCGTTCGCGCTCTCGCTCAGGAACCGTTACGCGGCCGTCCTCGTCGACAACATGCCGGACTTCCTGGTCTTCGTCGCCCTCGTCGCGCGGTTGAGGAAGGCGCGGGTCGTGCTCGAGATGTTCGAGCTCACGCCGGAGCTGACAGCGGCGAGGCTCCAGCTAGGTCCCCGCCATCCGGCGCTGCGCTTGGCCCGCTGGCTGGAGCGCATCGCGACGCGTTGGGCAGACCACCTCATCGTGGTCAGCCGGCAGTGCATGGAGATCCTGGTCGCGCGCGGCGTCGACGCTGCACGGATCTCCGTCCTACCGAACACGCCCCCGATCGCGGCCACGCCGGCTCACGCGCAGAACCGTGAGGCAAGACCGACTTTCATCGTCACGCACTGCTCGTTGGTCGAGCGCTACGGCGTGCAGGTGGCGATCCGAGCGCTCACCCTGCTCGGGCGTGACTGGCCCGACCTGGAGCTTCGCGTGCTCGGAGACGGCGAGTACAAGACCACGCTCGTCGAGCTCGCGGAGGAGCTGGGCGTTGGAAATCGCGTTGTCTTTCGCGGCTTCGTCCCATGGGCGGATGCGATGCAGGAGATCCGTGCGGCCGCGGTCGGCATCGTCGCGATCGTCGCGGACGGCTATGGCGAGCTGCTGTTCCCAACCAAGCTGCTCGAGTACGTCGAGCACGACGTTCCGGTGGCAAGCGCACGGCTGCCCACCATCGCGGACCACTTCCCCGCCGACGCGCTGGCGTACTTCGAGCCCGGTGACGCCGCAGGTCTTGCCATGCAGATCGACCGCCTCCTGCATGACCGCAGGCAAGCCGAAACGCAGGCGATGCGCGCCAAGGCGGCGATGCGTACCTTCAGGTGGGACGCCCTTGCACCTCGCTACATGGCGGCGCTGGGATTCCACGCGGCCGCGGTCCCCGCCACAACGGCCCCTTAAGGGGGAACCATCTCGTGACATATCTCGTGGCGGCGGTGGCGGGCCTCGCCGCGATCGGCCTGCTCCTGCTCACGATCCGGCGGCCGACCGTGGGCTGCGCAGCCCTCGTGTTGACCGTGCCATTGACTGCAGGCCTTGCGCGAGGATCGCTGGTGCCGGTCCTCAAACCCAATGAGCTGATCCTTTTCATCGTGCTCACGGGGGTCGTCATCCACCAGATGACCCAGCGAAATCCGAGGCCTGTGGGCGCGCTCGACCTCGCGGTCGGTGGCTACGTGATGGCAAGCGTGGCCATCCCATTCCTCGTCATCCTGCTGACCCACTACGCCGCCGACATCGACACCTGGCGCACCGTGCTGTCACCGGCACTCTTCCTCATCGTCTACTACGTCTTCTCGCGCACGCACCTGACAGACCGCAGCCTTCGCGCCATCCTCAACTGCGCGCTTCTGGCCGGCGTCCTCGTGTGCCTCATCGCGAGCGCCGAGCTGGCCAACGTGCCGGGCGTTCGGGGCTTCATCCAGGCGAACTACCCGGCCCCGGCGCTGGCCTCATACCGGCCGAGCTCGACGCTTGGGCACTACAGCGCCGTCGGAGCGTTCGGCCTGCTCACGTACATTGTGGCGCTGGCGCTGGCGACCACGCGAAGCCCGCTGTTTCCGCGCTGGTGGCTCACCGTGTGCATGGGCGTCGGCGCGCTCGGCATCATCGTGAGCGAGACATGGGCGCCCCTGGCGACGCTGCCGGTGGCCACGATCATCATCCTGCTGTACGGACGTCGGATTCCGCGCGAGCTGGTCATCACGATCGCGTGCGGGGTGCTTGCACTGGCCGTGCTGTTGCCGGTCATCAACACGCGTTTCGAGCAGCAGCACGTTGTCACCGCCCAAGGATTCGTGGTCCCCGAGAGCATGCAGACGCGGATTCGCTACTGGAACGAGTTCATCATCCCCGCCCTCTCCGACCATCTCTGGTTTGGTACCGGCACCGTGATTCCGAGCTCGGTCCCGGACCGCCTCACGGTCTTCGTGGACAACGAGTACCTGTGGGCCGGGTTCCGAGCCGGCGTGCCGGGGATCGCGCTGCTCATCGCGATGCTGGTCGTGATCACCGGAGTGGGTTGGGCCCAGCGCTTCAACGCGAACCGATTGCGGCGCGCCATCGGCGCCGCTTCAATGGCTACGGCCGTGATGCTGCTGCTGCTCGGGGCTACAGCGCAGTACATCACCTTCGCGGGCCTCTCACAAGAGATCGCGATGCTCGTCGGGGTGATGGCGGGCCTCATCTCCCAGGCGCGCCCTCAAAGAGCCCCGGTCGTCGTCATCGCCTCGCGCGAGCCCGGATGGATTGGGGTTCCGCGTCCGTTCGAGCCGGCCCTCGTCGAGCTGCGTCGCCTGACACCTGAGTCAGGATTGCTGCGGTCATCGGCGGTGGTGTTCGTCGGATTTGCCGCCGCCCGGGCGCTTGGCTTCCTCTTCTCGGTGGCGGCTGCTCGCATCCTCGCACCGCCGGAATACGGCCGGCTGACCTATGCCCTGGCTGTGATCACCATCACGTCCGTCTTCATATCCGTGGCTCCATTCGGGCTGTCGCGGTTCCTGGCCCGCAACCAGAACGATCGCGGCATCCAGGAGAAGTACTTCACCAACTGGGTCGCGGTCATCGGCCTGATCGTCGTCATCAGCTCGGCGGCTGTGATTCCGATCGCGGTCTTGCTGGGCCTGGCGGGCTGGATGCTCGTGGGCATCATCTGCAACTTCGTCGGCATCGCCGTACTCGAAAGCTATCTCGAGGTTCAGCGCGGCCTCGATCGATATGTGGCGATGATGGCGACCTACGTCATCGCCAACCTGGTGCAGCTGCTCGGCATCCTCATCCTGGCGAGCAACGGCGTGCGTTCACCTACGGCATTCCTGATCATCTACGGCCTGTCCAGCATCGTCGCTTTGGCTTTGACGCAGCCCATGTTCCCGGTCTCGTTGCGACTGGTGCGCCAAGAGATCGAATGGACGCGAATACGCGAGATCTTCGTTTTCGCGCGACCCCTGCTCATGCAATCTGTCTTCTTCGCCGTGTGGTTCAGCGGCGACCTGATCATCGTCCGGCAGCTCCTGTGGCCGGACGCAACCGGCAACTATGGTGCGGCGAAAGCGCTGGTCAACGTGCTGCTGCTGGCCCCTGCAGCGATTGGCACCGCGATCCTTCCCCGCGTAGCGCGCCTCGGCGAGGGTTCGGTTGCGCGCTACATGCTCGCCGCGCTCGCGCTGACCGCGGTGGTCACGCTGCCCCTCGTCGCCGGCGCGGCCCTGTTTGGGTCACGACTGATCGCGATCCTGTTCGGTGCGAAGTATCCGTATGCTGCGCAGCCCGTTGCGATCCTGGCCGTCGGCATGGGCCTTCACGGTTTCTACACCGTCATTCGCAACATCCTCATCGGCCTCGGCCGGCCCGGTATCGATGCGGTTGCATCCGGGGCCGCAATGCTCTGCACCGTCGGCATCGGTCTTGCTCTCGTCCCGCGATTCGGTCTTGTGGGCGCGGCCATCGCGTTCACCACCGGCGCCGCGATGCGCACCGCGATCATTGGAACTTTCGCCGTCTGGAACTTATGGACCCATCAACTGCATCACGTTGACGTGGCGCCCGCTTTACAAGCGCAGACCTAAATTCCGCACGGCGTCGTCGGTTGGGGGTTGACTTATGGATTCGTTTTCGTGCATTCTGCCCAGCGTCCCGCCGCAGGCTGCGGCGTTCATATCTGCTTTTCTCGGGCCTTCTTGATAAGTCTTAACCGCGAAGACGCAGGAAATCGACAGGTGCCGAGGTTAGGACCAGTACGCGTGACCGGCCAATTTAGGGCGGCGAGAGGCGCCCCACATTGGCAGCGATTTGGAATGTCTCCGCAGGGGGAAACAGCCAGATGCATGTTCGATCGCGAAAACTGCGTGGGTTCGATTTCGACGGAATGCCTCGGATTTGGCATGCGCGCCTTGCGCGCTTCATGGAGGAAGGCAAGTCATTCGAAAGCTGAGCGCCTTGGTCTTGTGTTTGTTCGCAATCGGCGGCATGGTCGTCGCCGGCCAGATGCGCGCCAACGCGGCGGCCTCGTACGTGACCACATCTGGTTCGAAGCTCATGTACCAGGGCAGTCCAATGGTGCTGCGGGGGGTCAACTTCAACAACGAGCCGGCCCTTGCTTGCTGCGGTGGGCCGAACATCGGCTCAATCAACGTCAACCAGACCGACTACGCGCAGGCCCATAACCTCGGCGCGAACCACGTTCGCTGGGGTCTCGACTACGGTTGGTACGCGAGCAACAAGACCCAGTTCTTCTCAGTGCTCGACCAGCATCTTGCGTGGGCGGCACAGAACCAGCTGTGGGTCTACCTGAACGATTTCATTCCACCCGGCGGATCGTCGGGAGGCTTCGATCAGAGCGCCGCGCACGGATATTGCATCTGGAGCGACTGCGGGTCCTCCGCCAACAACCAGACCCTGCTCAACAACATGTGGCAGGACATCGCCACGCACTACGCCAACAACCCGACCGTGGTCGGCTACGACCTCATGAACGAGCCCAACCCGCCCGCTGATTCCCAGTGGCATGCGTTCGCGACGCGCATGTACAACACGATCACAGCTGCTGATCCCAATCACCTGGTGATCATCGAAGCTCCGCTGAGCAACGACCTGAGCCTGTTCAGCCAGAACACGCGTGTCATCTATGAGGTGCACCACTACCCGGGCGGCGACAACTTCCCGAACCAGACGCCGGCCAACACTCCGATGCTGGTCGGCGAGTTCGGCGATCGGAAGTCGAGCTCGACCGCGCTCTCGTTCGTCTCGTCCGAGATCACGCGCTACAACGCGGCCGGAGTGAACTGGTCCTTCTTCGTGTGGCGCGAGGATCCAAGTGGATTCGGGCTATACAGCAGCTGGGGCGCAGGCGATTTCTCGGTGCCCTGGAGCCCCATGATCACCACAACGCAAACGGGTTGGGCGGGCAACATGATGCCGGCCGCGTCGGGCGGCTCACCGTCGCCGACGCCGACACCACCACCGTCCCCGAGCCCGCCGCCGGTCGGGAGCGCTGGCGTGCCCGCGTATGACCACATCTTCGAGATCCTCATGGAGAACACTGCGTACTCCCAGATCATCGGCAGCTCGTCGGCTCCGTACATCAACAGCCTTGCGAGCAATGGCGCGGTCGCGGGCAACTACTTCGCCGTCGGCCACCCGAGCCTTCCCAACTACATGGCTCTGACCAGCGGCCAGAGCTACAGCTGGGCGCCCTCCGACTGCGACCCCAGCGCGTCGTGCCAGACCTCGGCAGTAAACGTCGCGGACCGCATCGAAGGCTCCGGCAAGACGTGGCGCGAGTACGCGGAGAGCATGGGCTCGCCGTGTCAGCTCGCGAGCTCGGGCACCTATTTCGCCCGCCACAATCCATTCGTCTACTACACGGGCATCACCGGCAACGCCACCCGCTGCAACAATCACGTCGTCGACTACAACAATCTCTCGAGCGACCTGGCCTCCACCAGCTCGACGCCTAACTACGCGTTCATCACGCCGAACTCGTGCAACGACATGCACGACTGCTCCGTCGGGACGGGCGACACGTGGCTGAGCCAGGCGGTGCCCACCATCCTCGGCTCGCCCGCTTTCACCCAGCAGCATTCGCTACTCGTGATCGTGTGGGACGAGGACGACGGCAGCCAGGGCAACAAGGTGGCCTTCGTGGCCACGGGTTATGGCGTGAAGACCGCCTACACCTCGAACGTGGGCTACACGCATTACTCGCTCCTCAAGACAATCGAGGCGTCGTGGGGGCTGTCGACGATGACGTCCAACGACGCGGCCGCCTCGGCGATGAGCGACATCTTCGGCTCCTCGCCGGCACCGCTCTCCACGACGGCGTCAGCGTCGCGTTCAGCCGGCACCGCTCCCGCGTCCATCACATTCACAGGTACCGCTTCCGGGGGCACTTCGCCATACACGTTTGCGTGGACGTTCGGTGATGGCGGGACTTCCTCGAGCCAGAGCCCGAGCCACGCCTACACGGCCGCGGGCACCTATACGGCGAGCCTGACAGTCACGGACGCAGCCGGGCACACGGCATCCGCCTCGGCCGCCGCGGTGACCATCAGCCCAGCCCTCACCGCGGCCGCTGCGGGTACGCCGACGTCCGGCGTCGCGCCGCTGCCGGTCGCCTTCACAGGAACGCCGGCCGGCGGCCGCACCCCTTACACGTACGCGTGGACGTTCGGCGACGGCACGACCTCGACGGTTCAAAGCCCGAGCCACACCTATTCGACCGCCGGCATCTTCAGCGCGGCCGTGACCGTCACCGACGCCAACGGCGCCACCGCCTCCGCGACCGCGGTTGCAATCTCGGTCAGCGGTCCGCTGGCCGCGACGGCGTCCGGCTCGCCGGCGGCCGGAGATGCGCCGTTCGCGACGACGCTGACCGGCGCCGCCACCGGCGGCAAGACCCCGTACACGTTTGCGTGGGACCTGGGAGATGGCGCCACTTCGACGGCGCAATCACCGGGGCACACCTACTCGGCGGCCGGCACATACACCGCAACGCTGACCGTCCGCGACAGCAGCGGCCAGGTGTCGACCGCCACGGCGAGGGTGGTCGTTTCTCCAAGCCTGGGCGCGAGCGCGTCCGCCACGCCGACGAGCGGTGACGCCCCGCTGGCGGTTGCCTTCACAGGAGGCTCGACGGGAGGTCTCGCGCCGTTCAGCTACACGTGGACGTTCGGCGACGGCACGACCTCGGCGTCGTTGATCCCAAGCCATACGTATTCCGCGGCCGGGACCTACACGGCCGGTTTCAGCGTCACCGACGCCAACCGGGTGAAGGTCAGCGCGACCGCCATCACCATCGTGGTCCAACCGCACCTCAACGTCACCAACTCCGGCCAGCCAACGGCCGGCGAGTCACCGCTGGCGGTCGCCTTCACGAGCAGCCCGACCGGCGGGACTCTGGGCTACACCTACGCCTGGACGTTCGGCGACGGCGGCACCTCGGCGAGCCAGAGCCCGAGCCACACCTACACCGCGGTTGGCACGTACACCGCGCGGCTGACGGTGACTGACGCCATAGGCGCAACGGCCACCCCCACCGCAGTCACCATCACGGTGAACCCGCCGCCCACGGCCACCGCCTCGGCAGGCAAGTTGGCAGGCGACGCGCCACTGGCGGTGACCTTCACGGGCACCGCTTCGAGCGGCACGGCTCCGTACAGCTACGCATGGACCTTTGGCGATGGCGGCGCTTCTACGAGCCAGAGCCCGAGCCACACGTACACATCGGCTGGCACCTATCAAGCCGCATTGACAGTCACGGACGCCGCGGGCCGTACCGCCTCAGCCACGACCGCGCCGATCACCGTCAGCCCGGCGCTGACGGCGACGTCCAGCGCCAGCCCGACGTCGGGTACAGCGCCGCTTGCCGTCGGGTTCACCGCGAGCCCAGGCGGCGGCCTGGCGCCGTACACATTTGCATGGGCCTTCGGAGATGGGACCTCCTCAACTCTCCAGAGCCCGTCGCACACATACACGGCGGCGGGGAACTTCAGCAGCACGTTGGTCGTCACCGACGCCAACGGCGTGAAGGCTTCGCCGGCGGCAATCGCCCTGGCGGTCAACGGGCCGCTCGCCGCGACGGCAAAGGCGGGGCCCGCAGCCGGCGATGCGCCGGCCTTGACGTCGCTGACCGGGTCGGCCGTCGGCGGTAAGACGCCGTACACGTTCGCCTGGACCTTCGGCGACGGCACGACCTCGACCCAGCAGAGCCCGACCCACACATATACGGCCGCCGGCACATACACGGCCACGCTCACGGTTCACGACTCGAGCGCCCAGACCGCCACGGCCACTGCCACGATCGTCGTGGCCCCGTCACTCGGCGCCGCCTCTTCTGCTTCGAACAACAACGGTGACGCACCGCTGGCGGTCACCTTCACCGGATCGGCCACCGGTGGCGTCTCGCCATACGCCTACGCTTGGGCATTCGGCGACGGATCATCCTCGGGCCTGCAGAATCCGGTCCACACCTACAACTCGGCCGGCAGCTACAGCGCCGTGCTCACGGTCACGGACGGGAATGGCGTCAAGGCCACCGCCGCGCACATCGCGATCGCCGTCCACGGCCCGCTTGCGGCAGCGTCCGCCGTTTCCCTGGCTGCCGGCGATGCACCATTCGCGACCACTTTGTCAGGCACACCTTCCGCCGGCACCGCCCCGTACACGTTCGCCTGGGCGTTCGGCGACGGGACCACGTCCACAAGCCAGAACCCGAGCCACACCTACGCGGCCCCCGGCACGTATAGCGCGCGCCTCACCGTCACCGACGCCGCGGGCGCAACGGCCAACGCCCCCGCGCTTACGATCACCGTCAACCCGCCGCCGGCCGCAACCGCATCGGCGGGCGTCCGTACTGGCGACGCACCCGTCGCGATGACCTTCACCGGCGGCGCCTCGAGCGGCACCGCCCCCTACACCTACGCATGGGCTTTTGGCGACGGCGGCACTTCTGCCAGCCAGAATCCCGGCCACACATACACAGCCGCGGGCACGTACGACGCGGTCCTCACCATCACCGATGCGGCAGGGCGTAGCGCCTCGGCGACGGCGATCACCATGACGATCAGCCCGGCGTTCAACGCGACCGCCACAGCGCTGCCCAGCTCCGGTAGCTCGCCCCTCGCGGTAACCCTCACGGGCACGGCGAGCGGGGGCGCGGCTCCGTACTCCTACGCGTGGACGCTCGGCGACGGCGCTACCTCGAACCTGGCCAGCCCGAACCACACTTACGCGGCCGGCACGTACACCGCCCTCGTGGCGATCACCGACGCCAATGGCGTCAAAGCGCTGGCGACCGCACCCGCCATCATCTCGATCGGCCCGCTGGTCGCAGGCGCCACCGCGACGCCGGCCCTGGGCGACGCCCCGCTGGCGACCAAGCTCACCGGTTCCGCGACAGGCGGGAAGGCGCCGCTTACCTACGCCTGGGACTTCGGCGACGGGACGTCAGGGACCCAGCAGAGCCCGAACCACACCTACAGCGTCGCCGGCACCTACACGGCTGCCGAGAAGATCACAGACAGCAGCGGGCAGGTGTCGTACGCCAGCGCCGCAATCACGGTATATCCGGGCTTGACGGTGTCGGCTTCCGTGACGCCGACCTCCGGGGCGGCCCCGCTGGGCGTGTCATTCGCGGTGACGGTCGGCGGCGGCCTGCCGCCGTACACCCTCGACTGGGACTACGGCGACGGGGTCGCGGGGTCTGGCGTGAGCGCCACCCACACCTATGCAGCCGGGACCTTCCACCCGAAGCTCACCCTGCGCGACTCCGCCGGAGGCGGCTGGAGCCAGGGTGTCGGAACCATCACGTCGACGGGCGCTGCGCCGGCGAACCCGCCGGCCGTAAACCCGCCCGCCGGCAGCTCACAGGCCGGCCCGCCGGCTGACGCTACGCCCGCCGCCTCCCCATCGGCATCGCCCGCGGCGTCACCGTCGCCGACGCCATCCACAGCGGCCGCGGCGCCCTCGGCTCCGCAGCCGAATGGCGGAAACAACCCGGTGCTGCTGCTGCTCGGCGGCGTGCTGGCGACCGGGCTAGGCGGCGCAGTGTTCGTGGGCTGGCTGCGGCGCCGGGGGGTTTGAGGTGGCCGCGCTCGCGAGGGTCAGCCGCCGTTGCCTCGCCTGCACGGTGACCTCCGCATAGAGCACGACCCACCCCAGGTAACCGACTGCCGCGACCAAGGCGGACCACATCGGCCACTGGCCGAGCTGTAGGCCGAGCCCGAGGACGCTGAGGACGAGGCACGAC
>VBHB01000188.1 GCA_005880315.1 Chloroflexota bacterium
GATGGGCGTCCAGGGCCTGGGCCAGATCGCCCTGATGACGGCCATCTTCCTCTTGGTCGTCTGGCTCTTCGGCGCGCGCCTCGCCCGCTGGGTCACCGAGAAGCCGAACCAGCCCGCATTGATCACTGCGATCGCGCTCATGGCCGGCGGCAGCTATTTCATCTTTTATTGGGGCATCGCGCTCGTCTACCACGTCGGCTCGTGGGGCTTCAGGCTCGGCCTGTACTCCTAGCGCGCCCTCACCGCCCAGACCTAACTGAGGTAGCGGGCGGCGACCCGCAAATCCTCGACGAAGGCGTCCATCGCCTCGCGGCGCGAGTCATCGTCGGGGGCGCGAAGAATGGACGACGGATGAACCGTGGCCAGGCCCTGAACGCCAAGCGGGGTGTTGACGACCTGGCCGCGCTGCCTGGTCACACGCACGGTGGGTCCGAGCACCGCCTGCGCGGCTGTTGCTCCGAGCAGCACGACCAGGCGTGGCTGCACCGTCTTGACCTCAGCGTCCAGCCACGGCCGGCACGCTCGCACCTCCTTGCTGTTCGGCTTCTCGTGCAGCCGGCGCTTGCCTCGCCGAACCCACTTGAAGTGCTTGACGACGTTGGTCAGGTAGACATTGGCGCGAGGGATCGCAGCCCGCTCGAGCGCGGTGTCCAGCAAGCGGCCGGCCGGTCCGACGAAAGGCTTCCCCTCGACGTCCTCATGATCACCGGGCTGCTCGCCGACCAGCATCAGCTTCGCGTGCTCAGAGCCTTCGCCGAAGACGGTCTGGGTCGCATTCGACCACAGGTCACAGCCCTTGCAGCCGGCGGCGGCCTCACGAAGCCGCTCGACCGTGGGACGGTCCGGCACCCACTGCTCAGCGCCCACGATTCCAGTTGATCAGGTCGGGAGCCCCGCGGCAACCTCCCCGAAACCGGTCGAGCTCAAAAGGGAAACCTGCTGGCCGTTGTAGACAGCGACCTCGGGGATGTCATCGACGTGCGAGAGGACGAATTCGATGTCCTCGTCGCGGCCGGTACCGCGCAGGTAGTCGGCGCTGGGGCTCTGCCTGACGACGTCGATGTCGGCGCCCCGCCACGCCTCCAGCTCGCGCATCGTGCCTTCGTTCTCTGGCTCGTAGCCGGCGGTGAGCAGCCGTTCACCCATCCAGGCGCACACGAGCTGGTCCTCCGGACGCGGCTTGCCGCGCGTACCCGCGCCGATCAGCGCGACGCGGTCGTGCGCCCCCAGCCTTGCCGCGGTCGCCGACAGGTTCCTCAGGCAGGCGACGTAGATCGCGGAGGCGCCCCTGCAGTTGGTCAGGAGAAGCGTCCCCGCGGAAGTCAGCAACACGACCGGGCTGGCGCCGTCCAGCTTCGAAAGAGCAGCCGGCGAGTTGTCGTGGTCGAAGTCTTTTGGCACGGTGCCGTCTTGCTCGCCGGCCAGCAAAGCATTGCGGAGGCGCGCAGCCTGCATGAATGCCTCGGCCAGGTTGCCGACCGGGTACACGGCGTGGCCGCCCGCGAGAGCGGTGACGATGCAGGTGGTCGCGCGAAACACGTCGACCACCGCCAGCGCGTGCGTGTCGCGGTACCGAGCCGCGCTCTCGGGCAGGCTGTCGATCGCGAACGATGACACGAGCTCAGGCCGTGGAGCGCGGCGCCAGCTCTCTCGCGTACGCGTCGGAGTGGAGGCCGCGCCGGTAGATCTCGACCCGCAGCACCTCTTCGATGCGCACGTTGCTGAGGTTGACGGTGTTGCCGAAGTGAGTGAGGAAATCGAACTGGCTGCGCTTGTTGGGGGCCTCGAAGATCGTCCGGTCCATTCCGAATGCGCCGGCGAACGCCTCCGCGGCGTCGAAATTCAAGCGACCGGAATCGTCGAAGAGACCCACCGTCTGCGCGCTCTCTCGCGCCTCCACCACGATCTGCTTGGCGCCCGCGTCGAGCCAGGTCGAGCCGGTGGCGATGAGCTCCTGCACGATCGCGGGAGTAAAGGCGCCCGCGTGCTTGTCTCCCAACTCCATCTGCACCGTCAGTCCGAAGGAGCCCGCCAGCGCCACATACTCGCGCGGCGTCCGCCGAAGCTTGGTGAATCCCTCGCCGGCCTCGATTCTGTCGATGTCGAACGAGGCGACGAGCTCCAGGAACGATTCGAGACGGCCTCTGTCCTCGGCGATCTCGAACGGACCGCCGCCCGTGACCAGCGGCACGCCCAGGCGGTGGGCGGCGGCGATCTTCGACCGCGTCGCTTCCTCGTCGGCGATCAGCCAGCACGCCATCGAGATCTTCAGGCGGCTGATCAGCTGGTGGCTCTGCTCCAGGTGGCTGATGAGCGTGGCGGGGTCGTAGCCGGGGTCGAACGGGCTGGTACGCGGCGGAAGGTCGGGCACGCCGAGCGCGCGGACGAAGTCGTGCGTGCTCAGCGGTTTCGGCGTAGTGGCGGGTCGTGCGCCGATGATCATCTCCTCACCTCTCTTCGACCCGAGGCTATTCCGGCCTGAGTTCGGCGGCAATGAGACGACAGTCTCGGGCGGTCAAGGGACGTAGGTCCCTACCTCGGCTGCCCAAGTCCCATAGACCTGCTCGCCGCCGTCGCTTACGTTGGCCGAGTGGGGCCGTCAGCCCAGGTTGCTCGCGTCCGCAAAAAGTTGCATCTCGATCGGAATCGTGCCCTGCCGCGCGTGCTCTTCCTGGCGCCGCCGCGCTGGCACGGAGCGCACTGCACGATGCGCACCCTGGGCCGGCTGGGAGTCCGCGTGTACGCGCTCGAGCATCGCGGCACGTCGCCCTCCAACACATCTCGGTTCTGCGCGGGCACGGTGGCGGCGGGAGACAACGGACGGCCGATCGGCGACGCCGCCGGGATCGTGGAAGACCTGGTGCGCGCGGGGCGGCGCCTTGGCGCGGGCACGATTCTCATCGCCGGCACGGACGAGTGGGCGGTCTTCGTGGCCGAGCACGCGGACGAGCTGGCGCGTGAGTTCAGGCTCCCGCGGCCTCCCGCCGACCTCGTGGCGCGCCTCGCATCCAAGGTCGGCCTTTTCGAGATCGCAAGCGGTTATGGATTCCCGACGCCGCGCCTCGTGGTACCGCGGAGCCTGGATCACGTGGGCGAGATCGCCCCGACTTTGACGTATCCCGTGATGGTCAAGCCGGTGGTGAGCCGGCCGGACGTCGACTCCAAGGCGGTCGTCTCGGGCGTCGCGGAGCTGCTCGATTACGCCGGCGCACACGCGGAAAGCCCGCACGACCCGAACCTCATGTTCCAGGAATACATCCCCGGGACCGACGCCGACGTGTGGATGTTCACCGGCTACTTCGACGCCCAATCGCGATGCCGGGCGGCGTTCACCGGGCGAAAGCTGAGGCAGTGTCCCGCGCACATGGGCCACACCTCGTTGGGCGTGGCCGAACCCAACCCCGAGCTGGTGGAGCAAGCCACGGCATTCCTGTCCGCGATCGGTTACAGCGGCATCGTCGACAGCGGTTATCGATTCGACTCGCGCGACGGCACGTACAAGATCCTTGACGTCAACCCCCGCGTCGGTGGCAACTTTCGGCAGTTCGTGTCCGCCAACGACCTCGATGTGGTGCGCGCGTTGTACCTCGACCTCGCGGGAATGCCGATGCAGGCGACCGAGCAGCTCGACGGCCGGATGTGGCTCAAGGAAGACTCGGACGTCGTCGCGATGGTCCAGTACCGCCGGCTCGGTGAGCTCGACCTGAAGACGTGGCTGAAGAGCCTGCGGCACATCGACGAGGGAGCGACCTTCGCGATCGACGACCCCATGCCGTTCTTCAGCGCCATGGCGCTCGTGGTCACCGACACGGTGGCCGGCCGGTGGCGCCGCCGCCGGCGCTCGCTTCGCACCGCACCCGCGGCCGCCGCTCGATGGGCAGCGTGATAGCGTCGGTTCGCGAGCTGGTCGTGCGCGGGCAGGCCCGCGTCGGTTCGTCGTGGTGGCAGCTGCTCCAACGCTCGCTGCTCCTGTTCGGCAGCGGAGCGCTGGCGCGCCTGCTTGGCTTCGGCTTCTCGATCGTGGCCGCGCGTGCGCTGGGGCCGGCGGGGTTCGGCATCGTCGCGCTCACTCTCACGCTGGCGAACCTCGCCTCCGTCACGCTCTACAACTCGCCCGCCGGCCTTTCGCGTGCGCTGGTGAAATCGTCCAACCCGCACGACCAGGAGGTGGCGGTCAGCAACTACACGGTCGTCGTCGGCGCCCTCCTCCTCGCCAGCATTCTTGCGGCGATACCTCTCGGGTGGCTGGCGGGGCTGCGCGGCTGGGTGCTGGCGGGCCTCATCGCGAACCTTGTGGGGATTGCCGCGTTGAGCTTCTACCGCGAGATCCAGCGCGGCGGGGAGCGATTCAAAGCAGTCGCCGCGTACAACGTCACGTGCAACCTGGTGCAGCTGGTGGCGGTCGTGGTTTTCTGGATATTCGGCCTGGCCCAGCCCGCTCTCTACATCATCGCCTTCGGGCTTTCGAGCGTGGCCGCGATGGCGATCGTCCACCTGTGCGGAACCTTCTGGATCAAGCCGTCGTTGGTCCATGTGGATCGCAAAGGCGTCGTCCCGGTGCTGCGCTTCGTCGCGCCGATGGTCATGCAGACCGCGTTCTTCATGATCTGGTTCAACGCCGACGTCGTCGCCCTGAGGGTGTTCAGCAACCTGAGCACGGTCGGCACGTACGGCGCGACCAAGAGCCTCTCCAACGCAGCGGTCATGATCCCGTCGGCCATCGCCACGGCTTTGCTTCCGCACGCGGCGCGGATCGCGGCCACCGAGGTGCGCTCTTATTTCGTCAATCTGCTGGTGCCCGTTTGCCTGGCCTCGCTGGTTCCGCTCGCGGCCCTGGCGGTGATGGGCCCGTGGATCCTCAGCCACGTATTCGGCCCCGGCTACGAAGCGGCGGCCACCGCGCTGGTGCTGCTCGCCGCCGGGATGACGATGTACGGAATCTCGCTGACGATGGAGGCGAGCTGGATCGCGATGAACCGCCCCAACCTCGTCCTCGTCGCCACCGCCGCGTCCGCAGCGGTGACGATCGTGGTCCTGGTTCCGCTCGTCCTCTACCTCGGGATGGCCGGCGCCGCCGCCGCGCTCGCGGCCGGAGTCGCCGTGAAGCTGGCCATCCTCGCCCTGGCGAGCCTCGGGAAGGGGGCTTCTCGCCAGCAGCCGCAGGAGGCGGCGGCGTGAGCGTGGTCGTCGAAGCGCAGACGAGGGTGACCCGGCTGTTCGACGACCTGGCCGGTTTCTGGACCGAGATCTATTCGGCGCCAGGCGTCGCGGGCGGCATTTATCGGCGCCGGCTCGAGAGGGCGCTGGCGTGGGTCGAGTCGCTGGACCTCTCACCCGGCGCGCCGGTCCTTGTCGTCGGCGCCGGCGCGGGGTTCGAGGCGATCGCGCTCGCGAGCAGGGGCTATGCGGTTACGGCCGTGGAGCCGGCGGCCGCCATGATCGCGATCGCGCGCACGCGAGCCGAGGCGGCGGGTTGCAACGGTATCCGCTGGGTCCGCGGCGACGTCCATGCGCTCGGTTTCGAGCCGGCGAGCTTCGATCTGGTGGTGGCGCTGGGCGTGATCCCGTGGCTGCATTCGCCGAACCTCGCCATGACGGAGATGGGGCGCGTGATGAGGCCAGGCGGTTGGTGGCTCGGTAGCGTGGACAACAGCCACCGTCTGGACGCGTTCTTCGATCCGGCCCGCAACCCGGTGATCGCTCCGAGGGCTCGGGCAGTCCGTAACGCGCTCTTGAGGAAGCGACCGAGCTTCGAGCCGAAGGCCGCGCAGCATTCGTCGAACGCGTTGCGCCGGTTGCTCGATTGCGCCGGCGCCGATCGCATCGCCGAGGTGACGTTCGGCTTTGGACCGTTCACTTTCGCCGGGCGGCCGCTCATCGGCGACAAGGCGGGCAAGGCGATCGACGCGGCGCTCTCCAGGTTGGCCGAACGCGGGACACTGATCGCGAGGTCGAGCGGCGCTCAGCGCCTGGCGCTGGCGCGGAAGCGAGAAGTTGGAGTGCGCGACATATGATCCAGACCCCAGAGACCGCCGCCGAGCCCATCGCGGCCGAGGGTCGCCGCCCATTCAGCGTTTCCATCTGCGTCCCCACCTACAACCGGCGCGAGATCCTCCTGCAGACGCTCGAGAGCCTGCGCTCCCAGGACGAACCGCCGGGGAACTTCGAGGTGGTGATCGGCGACGATGGCTCGTCCGACGGGACGGTCGAGATGGTGCGTGCGCTGCAGATGCCGTACCGGCTGCGCATCTTCAGCCAGAAGAATGCCGGTCCAGCCGCCGCCACCAACCTCGCCGCACGGCACGCCGACAACGACATTCTCATCCTGCTCGACGACGACCAGATCGCGGCCCGAGGTCTGATCAGCGCGCACATTCGCGCCCACCGGAAGTACGGAGACGTTCTCGTCCAGGGCTTGTTTCCGCTGGCGGCGGAATGCCGGAAGCGCGGCGCGTCCCTCCTGTACGAGCGTCACCTGCTCCACGACCTCGCGCCGGTCACGCTCGAGCATCCCTTCTCACCGAACATCTGGAGCGCCAACGTCTCCGTGCGCTGGGCCACATGGAACCGCGTCGGCGGGCTCGACGAGACCTTCCGCGAATACGGCGGGGAGGATACCGACTTCGGTATCAGGGTGGCGGCACTCGGGTGCCCCGTGGTCTTCGTGCCCGACGCCCTGTCGCACCACATCCACGTCGTGAGCTACCGCGCCGCGCAGAACCAGCCGTACCAGGAAGGGCGGGCCATCGTCCGTCTCGCCGAGAAGTTCGACCGGCCCGTGCACGAGTTCCTGGGTAGCGCGACGCAGCCGCGCGTCGACCGCGCACTGGGCGCGGGCTGGCGCTTGAGCCCGCGCGCTATGTTCGCGTGTGGAAAGGTGCTGACCCTCGGACTGCGTGCGGTCGACAAGGTTGGGATGCAATCCGCCCAACTGTTCATGGCGCGCGCGGTGCATCGGCTGTACAAGGTCGGCGGCGTTGCCACCGAGACCAAAGCGCTGACGCGTAGGAGAGCGCAGGCCTAGGAGGCGAGCAGCTCCACCAGCTCCGGGTGGTCGCGGATGCGATCGAGGTCCGAGTCTTTGCTGGCGACCTCCTTCAATTCGGGATCCAGCTCGAACGCGTGGCGGAACCGCAGCAGAGCCTCGTCGTTGCGGGCGACGCGCACGTAAAAGCAGGCGAAGTTGTATGTGGCGGCGGCCACCGCCTTCGGCTCGGGGAAATGAGCGCGTACCAGGTCGTACATCCATTGCTGGGCGGCTTCCGCGGCCTCTTCGTTGCCCTGCTCGAGATGCCAGAACATCAGGTGCTCCGCGAGGTGGCCGTAGCTGTTGCCGGGAACTACATGCCACAACAGCCCGCCGGACGACCGCGGCCCGATCAGGACCTCATCGGTGCAGGTGGCGATGGCAGCTGCCAGCTTGTCGTTCGACGCCCGCACCTCGGACTTGACCTCGTCGGCGGTCTTGTCCTTGTTGTCCTCGTAAATGCGCGCGTTGACGGTGTCGATTTCTTCGCCGAGGTTCGGCGGTTCCGAGCCCGTGCGCCCGGCATCGAGAACCCCCGCCGCGTATCGGCGCCATTCGTTGAGATGCGCCAGGTGGTCCTTCACCGTCCACAACCCCGGCTCGGGAGGAGGCGCGTCGTCGCATAGCGCAAGGAGCTCGTGCTCCCGCTCACGCGCGGCGGCCACCGCGGCCAGCAATCGGTGCTTGATGCCGTCCGACTCCACGGCTTCGACGTTAGCGGTTGGAGGTCTGAGGCGCACGGTTGGCGCCAAACGGTCGAAATTTCGCGTTGCCAAGGGCCCTTTTGGGCCCAAACGTGCGGAATGGCCTACCGCTGCTCGGCGACGTTCTCGAGCGCTCGGCCTGTGCCAGCGGAGGGCTGGGCGCGTGTGATGTGGTAGTGCAGGTGCAGCACCGAGAGGCCCCACCAGCGCACGTAGTGGTCGGTGCGGACCGAGCCGTCGCTGTCGGGATAGACATGAAAGGTCTCGTTGATCGGTCGCACGTACCAGATGCGCAGGCGACCGTTCAACGATGCGGTGATGCGATAGAAGCCGGGGTCGCCGAACCTGCGGCCCGCCGAGATGAGCTTCAGCGAGCCGTCGGCCTGGTTCTCGGGCCGGAGCAGAACGGTGGCGTTGCCACGCACGACGGGGAAGACGGTCTTGACGCACGGCCCGTGCCCGGGAGGCGCGGCGGTCGAGTAGAAACCCGAGTAGATGACCATGCCGCTGCCGAGGTTGCGACGCAGCCAGCTGGTGAAAACGACACGCCCGGAGGCATCGACGAGCTGCTCGACCTCGCTGGTCATGCCACGAGCGGTCTCGAGCGGGTACATCGGAAAGTTCAGCTGCTCCATACGGCGGCTGACGAAGTTGATCAGCGCCCAGCCGAACGGCCAGAACAGCGGCGACCACTCCGACCAGACGTCCAGGTGGTATCTGCCGGTGTGCTCGTAGAAATCACGCACAGCGGGGTGAAGGCGGCCCGCGTCGAAGCTATCGCCGTCGAGAAGCGCGCAGTCCGGCAGGAGGCCGAGGTCTGAGCCGGTCTTAACCTCCAGGCCGGCCTTGGCCGCCACCGAGCGGTGGAATTCGCTGCCGATGCGAGGCGGGCCGGTCGGGCCCGCCAGCCAGGGGACCGTGCTGGGGTCGATGCGACGGCCGAACAGGAAGCAGAGGAACAGGATCACCGCCTCGGCGGCGCTCCCGATCAGCCGGCGCATGGCTCCACTGTAGACGCGGGGGTGGGCGCTTTCGTCTAGTGGTGGTGGTGCTCGTGATGCTCGTGCGCGCCGCCGTGCTCGGCGGGCGAGGCTTCCATCATCCGCAGCATCTCGGGCCCGCCGGTGCGCAGGAACCGCCACCCAAGGACCGCGATGAGCGCAAGTGCCGCCAGGTCGAGGAAGGTCGTGTAGTTCCACGCCGGCGCCGCCTGGAAGACCGCTATGAAGTGATGGGCGGGGGCAAGGCCGAGCAGTTGAAACACCTCGCCGATGATGAGGCCGGCTAGCACCATCGCAACATAAGACGTCACCAGCAAATAGATGCTCACGCGCGCGCCGTAGTACTTCCGGTAGATGTTGAGGATGGGGAGGATGAGCAGGTCGGCGAAGATGAAGCTGATCACGCCGCCGAAGCTGATGCCACCGTTCCACAGCACCACTGCCAACGGGATGTTGCCAACCGAGCACACGAAGCTGAGCATGGAGATGATCGGAGCGACGATCGGATCCCAGAACACGCTGATCCCCGGCTGACGGCTCACGAACAGCGCCTGCCAGAAGCTGTTCGGCACCCAGGCCGCGAGCGCGCCGGCGATGAGAAAGCCCAGCAGGAGGTCCTGCCACAGGCTCGCGACGTCCATATAGAAGTAGTGGCTGACCGCCGTGAAGGCGCGCCCGGAAAACAGACGTCGTAGAAAGGGGCCGTCGGTGACCGACATGTCGTGAGCTCCGTGGCCTTCCATGCGACCCCGCAGTCCCTTCTCCGCTTGCGCGCGAGCCGCCTCGACCATCCGCGCGCGCAGCGTGTACTTGAAGACGACGGCAAGGATCGCGATCATCAGCAGCCCGCCGGCGAACTCCGCCGCCACGAACTGCCATCCGAGCAGCACGAGCAGGACCAGGCCGAGCTCGAAGACGAGGTTGGTGCTCGCGAACTCGAAGAGGATCGCGTTGGCGAGCGTCGCGCCGCGCCGGAACAATCCGCGGGCGATGGCGACCGCCGCATAGGAGCAGCTCGAGCTCGCCGCGCCGAAGAGAGTGGCGAAGGTGGCGCCGCGGAGGTCGTCCCGGCCCAGCGTGCGAACGATCGCCTGTTTCGAGACCACGGTCTGCACGACCGCGGAGATGAGGAAGCCCAGGGCAAGCGGCCACAGGACCTCCCAGAACATGAAGAACGCCATCTGCAGCGCCTGCCCGATGGAGTTGAGGATGAACACCGACTACGCCTTCACGAGCCGCTCGACCGCGCCGTTTAGCTCCTTGACCTTGGCGTCCCCATCACCAGCGCGAATCGCCTCGGCGACGCAGTGCTCGGTGTGGTCGGCGAGCAACAGCAGGGCGACACTCTCGAGCGCGGCCTTCACGGCGCTGACCTGCGTGAGCACGTCAATGCAGTAGCGGTCGTCCTCGACCATCTTCTGCAACCCCCTGACCTGGCCTTCGATCCGTTGGAGTCTCCGCTGGACGGTGGGCTTGTGAGTGGCGTATCCAGGCATCCGAGGATTATACCCCCTAGGGGTATTATGCGCCACGAATCGATATCGAAGCATCGAGACGGGATGCCCCTACCATCTCAATCGAGCAGTCGATTCTCAGTTGGAGGGTCCCAAGATGTCCCAACCGCCGTCCCGGGCTCCACTTCTTGTAACCACGACCGAACGTCCTGCCGGCTATGACGTACGGGAGGCCCTCGGTCAAGTCTTCGGCGTCGTGGTGCGCAGCCGTGGGCTGGGCGGCAACATCATGGCCGGCCTGCGGTCGCTAGGCGGCGGTGAGATCGTCGAGTACACGAGGCTCGTCGAAGACACCCGTCGCCATGCGGTCGACCGAATGGTGGAGAACGCGCGCGCCATGGGCGCTAACGCCGTCGTGATGATGCGCTTCGACTCATCCGAGCTCGGTCAGACCATGACCGAGGTGGTCGCCTATGGAACCGCAGCCGTCATTCAGAAGGCCTCGTCTTGAGCATTCCAGCGCAGCTGGTCATCCTGGCGCTGGTAATCGTGTTCGCAGTCGCCGGCTACTTCATCTGGGACCGTCGCTACCGCGGAGACAACCAGGGCGATTTCAAGCCCACCAACGAAGTCTTCAAAGACCCGACCTCGGGGAAGATGACGCGAGTCTACGAAGACCCCGCAACCGGAAAGCGGCAATATCGGGAAGAGGGCTGATTACGACTTCCTGAAGGCCTGCACCTCGCGCAGCGTCTTGGTCACCCCGATCTGGCGGTTCATCCACGGGCCCATGCCGGGGAAGTAATCCATGAGCGCCCGCATCAGGCGGGCGGGACCGGGCATGACCACGATCTCGGCACTGTCGCGGTCGAGCGCGCGCAGAAGCGCCTTGGCCACCATCTCCACCGGCGCCATGAACGACGAGCTCGGCTTGCTCATGTCGTCCAGGGTCCGCTGGCCCTGGCCCGCACCCTTGATCGCACCGAGGATCAGCACCGACGCGGTCACGCCGCGCCCGCGGTAATCGCTCCGCAGGACCCGCGTGAAGCCGATCACGCCGTCCTTGGCCGCCGCGTACGCCTCGGTGAACGGGAAGCTCACGCGTCCCGCCATCGCCGAGATGTTGACGATGTGCCCGCGACCGCGCTCAAGCATTCCGGGGAGGACCAGGTGCGTGAGTGCAATCGGAGCCGTCAGGTTGAGGTCGAGGATCGCCAGGTTCTCCTCGATCGACATCTCGTCGAATTCGCGCAGCGGGTCGCCGCCGGCATTGTTGACGAGCACGTCGACGCCTCCGAATTCGCGTTCGCAGGCTCCGACCAGGAGCGTTCGCGCATCGGCGTCGAGCAGGTCGGTGACAACCGCGAGCACGCGCACGCCGAGCTTGCGCTGCTCGGCCGCCACCGCCTCGAGCTCGCGAGCAGACCTGCCGGCTAGAACGAGATTCATGCCGCGTCCGGCAAGGGCTGCGGCGAGATGGGGTCCGATGCCGCGTGAGGCGCCGGTGACGAGCGCGGTCTTGCCTTTGAGCTCCATTTTCGTTCTCCTATTTCTCGGTCGCGATGCGCATGCGGAGGGTCTTGTGCATGCCACCGACGGCGCTTCCGATGCGGACGATTGGGGGCACTTCGTCCTTGACGTCGGCGAGCTCGACAACCGTGGCCTCGACCAGGTGGTAATCGGTGCCGCGATAGCGAAGATCCGCATCGCCCGCCGCGAGCACATTGCGAGCCCAACCTGAGTTTTCTCCGAACGCCAGCCCCAGCCAGAAATAGCCGCCGCGGGGAAAGCCTGTTACCGGGGTCTTGTAGACCCGGCCAGACTTATGCCCGCGATGGCGCAGCAACGAGAACATCGGGAACCACCAGCCGCCGGCGATTCGCAGGATCAGCGGGTTGAACAGGTGGGTCAGCGGCCGCACGATGCGGTCGACGAACCCCGGTACATCCGATCTGGACATTTCGGTCCTCACATTCATGTTTGGCACTCCTTGTGAATGGAGTAACCCGGCGGCTCCCAGAGTATATTCCATCAAGTGATTGATTGAGTCAGAAGCCAAGCCCTAGAAGAGGCCGCCCCAAGGCCGCGCCCGACGCCGAGCCGCGAAGGGAGGCGCTGGTGCTGGCCGCCTACCGACGGCTGGCCGAGGCGGGCTTCGAAGGCCTGCGGACCAGGGACGTCGCCGACGAGGTGGGGGTCAACATCGCGACGCTTCACTACTACTTCCCGAGCAAGGAGGCTCTGATCAAAGGCGTCGTCGGCCATGCCATGGGCCGCTTTCGCACCGCCTTCGCCCCGGGCTCCAAGCCCGGCGAGCAGCTCGCCGCACAGTTCAAGGGCATTCGCCGGCTTGCCGCCGAGGAACCCGAGCTCTTCATGGTCATGGGGGAACTGGCGCTGCGCTCCGGTCGAGACCCCGCGATCGCCGCCATATTCCAGGAGACGATCCAGGCGTGGCACGACACGCTGGTCACGCTCGTCCGCCACGCGCAGAACGACGGCTTCGTCGACCGCAAGCTGGATCCCGACGCAGTCGCATCGGTGGTGATCGCGACCCTCAACGGACTCTTCATGGTCCCCGTCGCCAACACGGCGAGGCACCGGGTTGACAAGGCGCTAGCTCAACTCGAGGGATTTCTTGGCCTGGCCAACAACCAAAACCGGCCAGAGTGGAAGTGAAATCGGGCACTTGTGCGGTAATGGTCGCTTGGTGAGCCCGGCTTCCAGCCATTTGGGCCCACTTGGTCGCGACCTGATCGTCCTTGAGGATGACGTGAAAGATCGATCTCGCGGCTGACGACGCGGCGGCTTCCGAAACCTAGCGTGGTGGCCATGGAAAACACCACGATCGTCGAGACCCACAGTCTCACAAAGCGATATGGCAGCGGAGTCCTCGCCGTGAACTCCGTTGACATGAGCGTGCGACGTGGCGAGGTCTACGGCTTCCTGGGGCCCAACGGCGCCGGGAAGACGACGACCTTGCGCATGCTCGTCGGCCTCATCCGGCCGACCTCCGGCACGGCAACCGTCGCCGGCCACGCGCCCGGCAGCCCCGCGGGGCTGAAGAGGATCGGCGCCCTCATCGAGTCGCCTGGCTTCTACCCCTACCTTTCGGGCCGCGAGAACCTGAGGGTCGTGGCGGACATGGCGAGCGTCAGCCAGAAGCGCGTCGACGAGGTGCTCGACATCGTCGAGCTCGCCTCGCGCGCCGGACGGAAGTTCGGCACGTACTCGACGGGCATGAAGCAGCGTCTCGGAGTGGCGGCGGCGCTTCTCAAGGACCCCGACCTGCTCATCCTCGACGAGCCCACCAACGGCCTCGACCCCCAGGGCATGGCCGAGATGCGCAAGCTCATCAAAGACATCGGCCAGGGCGACCGCACCGTGCTCCTGTCGAGCCACCTCCTGGGCGAGGTGGAGGCGATCTGCGACCGCGTCGGAGTGATCAGCAACGGCCACCTGGTCAAGGAGTCGACCGTCCAGGAGCTGCTTGGCGAGGAGGGCGTGCTGGTGCGCGCGCAGCCCGCCGACAAAGCCCAGGAGCTGCTGACGAAGATGTTCGGCCCAGAGGCGATAAGCCGTCAGAACGGCGCGATCCACCTCAAGGTCAAGCCCGAGAACAGCATCGAGATCAATCGCAGGCTGACTGACGTGGGTATCGGCGTCAGCGAGCTGCGTCCGTTCGAAAGATCGCTGGAGGAAGTCTTCTTCCAGCTCACAGGAGAGAAGCAAGGATCATGATCGCAACCATCAAGGCGGAGTGGCGTAAGAGTCGATTTCGGCCGGCGTTCCTGGTCGCCGGGGGCGTGATGGCGGGCATCACTGCGCTCGTCTACAGCCTCAACTGGTACCTGGCGGTTCACCCCAACGCGGCAGGGGACCGCGCCGTGAACATCGCGACCCTCTATCCCGACCAGTTCGTCAACAACGTCATGGGCGCCGCCTTTCCGATCGGCGCCGCCATGGCCATCGTCGTCGGCGCGATCTTCGCGGGATCCGAGTTCGGCTGGGGCACGGTGAAGACCATGTTCACGCAAGGTCCAGGACGCCTGACCGTGTGGGCGGGACGCACGGTCGTATTCGCGGTGTGGATGCTCATCATGACTGTCGTGCTCTTCGCTTTCGGCGCGGGCAGCAGCGCGGTGGTTGCCCTGTTCCAGGGACACGCGATCGCGTGGCCTGCCGCCATCGACATCGCGAAAGGCATGGGCGGGATCTGGCTCGTCTTCGCGGTGAACGGCGCGATCGGCCTTGCCCTGGGGACGCTCATCCGGCAGTCGGCGGCAGCACTGGGCATCGGCCTCATCTACGTCCTCGCGGTCGAGATCATCGCCGTGAGATTCGTCGATCTGATCAA
>VBHB01000189.1 GCA_005880315.1 Chloroflexota bacterium
GCCACCAGTGAGAACTCGAGGGCGATGCGATCGGACTCCCGAGCCAGGCTGAGCAGGCGCTCGCGGCGCTCCGCGCCAACCACACCACCCCCACACCCCACGCTCATAAGGAGAAGTATACCAAACATCTGATTGGTGTCCATTAACACCCCAATTGGGTTCGAAAAGAGAGAAAACTAGCCCCACCCGGCGCTAACGCGCCGACCTCCCCGGAACCGGGGAGGCCAACTTCTGCAGGCAATGAATCAGTCCTCCGGACCTAACCCCAACTCCCTCTTCCCAGTCCCGTCCCTGGGATAGTTATTGACGATCGTATGAGCCTCTCCGACCTGGTCTTGAGCATCGCCGACAACAAGCAGATGCTCGGCCTGCGGTACGCCGAATGGGCGACGCGGGCCCCGTCGCTGGAGGCCGACATTGCCGCAGCGGCGATGGGTCTCGACGACCTCGGTCACAGCCGCGTCCTCTACGGCTGCCTCGAACCGCTCGGCGAGGACCCCAGAGGACCCGACCGCGAGACCGACCCCGGCAGCCTCAGATCTCTTCCCTACTTCGACGAACCCTGGACCGAGTGGGGCCAGTTCGTGGCCGCGAACTCCATCCTCGACACCGCCTTCACGACCGTGATCGAAGCCTGCGTCGCTGGATCGGTCGAGGTGCTGCAGCACCGTCTCAGAAAGATGCTCATGGAAGAGCGCTACCACTTCCTGCATGGCAGGAGCTGGCTGCGCTCCGGGATCGACGCCAAACCTCTGCGCAGGGCGTGGCAGGAGGCCATCGAATGGTTCGGCCCCGGCGACGGCGAAACCGCGCAGTTGCATCGGGACGGCAAGTTGAGCATGGGCCCGAAAGAGCTCCTGGCCCGCCTCGAAGAGCGGGTCGAGATGAAAGCGCCGGAGGTGAAGGTCGAGTGGAATCACTGGGACCCCGCCCGGCGCCGCGGTCGCCCGGGCGCAATCGACGAGCGCACCTTTGCCATGCTTCGCGGCCTCGAGGAGAAGAAATTTGCCCCCTCCGCGGCGCAGCCGAAAGAAGCCTGACCCGCGCGCAGAGCCGCGGTGCATTCACTGCGGCGCGCGCGACGCCGAGGTCATCTCGCTGTTCGGAACGCAGGCGATGACGCTTCAGTACCGCTGCCGGCGCTGCGGCACCCTCTTCGAAGCGATCAAGTACGACTAGGGCTCGGCTCCGAGAACGCGCGCAAAAAGGACGTGGTTGATCCCGTCGCGACCTGACTCGACCGTTGCTCCCAGCCCATCGAACCCGCAATAGTCGAGCACGGCACGCATCACGTCCGGCGAATAGTAGTTGGCACGGTAGCCCATTGCCGCGCCGCCGACGGCGTACGCGGCGGGGGTAAAGCAATCCGTCACCAGCACTCCATCTGGCCCCAGGTTGGCGCGCAGCCAGCGCCAGTGCTCCAGCATCGGCTGCTTGGGCAGCCACGAGGAAAGCCCGACGAACAACGCGAGGTCGAACGGCCCGAACCGTCCGCATTCGGTTCGCAAGGAAGCAGCGGTCAGGTCCCCACGAACGAACTCGAACCGCAGTCCTATGCGCTCAAAGGCGATCTTCAACCCAGGGCCGACGTCGCCGGCCGGGTCCAGGTCGGCAGCCACCAGCAGGATCCGGCTCATCTGGTCGCGGTTCTCATTCGCCAGCTTCACAAGAGGGCGGCGCAGGTCATACGCGAATCCGCTCGGCGCGGTGAAGATTCGCACCTCGCCGCCGGCCGATAGGCGACGCCTCAGGTCGGCCTCGATGCCACGCTCGAGGATCCCGAGCCGGTCGTAGACCGCCCGGTGCAGCGGGTAGCCGTAGAACGCGCGCTCGACGAGCGGCGGTCTGGCCGGCTGGTCGTAGATGAGGCGCATGATCCCGGCCGAATAGCCGTCTCGCAGAAACGCGCGGCCCGGTGCGCTGAGGGGGAAGAGAGGTTCGCGCCACGCGCCCTCGAAGAATCGCCGAACCAGGTATCGCCCCAGGTATGGATAGCTGAGCACGCGTCGCGCCACGCTGCGCTTGCCGGTCGCTTCATGCAGCGCTCCAGCGCGAGCAGCCCCCTCGGATGGAATGGTGGTGAGCTGCGGCTTCAAGGCCAGCGCGGCCGCCGCCAGCACCTCACCGGGTCGCATGCGCCCGACGTCGATCACGTGGACCGAATCAGCGCCCTTGTTACGCCTCACGACGTCCAGCACCCGCATGTAGCCCTCGCGCGCGACTGACAGGTCGGCCGTGTTCTCGTGCCGGTCCACCTTCGCGCCGCGCTCGCGCACGCGATCAACCGCCGCTTCCGGTGTCAAATCGAGAAAGATCACGCGATCCGGGATCCAGACACCCTGCATGCGCGTCAACCTTGCCGTAACCGCGAGCGCGTCCGCTGTCTTGAGGTCGGGAAGGTGGCTGCGACTCTCGGGCCCGAGACGTTTGCCTTCGAGGAGGTGCTGGAATGCATGATCGATGTCATCCGCGGTTGGCGGATTCTCGGCAGGACCGCGGTAGTTGAACGCGCGACCCGCGCCAGACAGAAGCAAGTTGCCGTCGCTGATCATCACGTCGACGTGATATCGGCGCGACAGCTTCACCGCCGCGTTGTCCTGCAGCAGCATCTGGAACACCTTGGCGGCGGGATACAGCGCCTTGTGGTCGACGACCATGCGCGAGAGCCTTCGAAAAAGCACGGTGAGACGCGCGGCGATGGCATAGCCGCCAGGGTGAAAGCCATGACCGGCCAGGTCCATCTCGGGCGCCCTGATCCAGAACTCATCGGCCGACGCCGAGCCCGCGATAATCCGACGCTCCGCCGCGACGACCACCGCCAGCGACGAGGCCAACGTGCTCTTGCCGCTGCCATCGATGCCGATCACGGCGACCTGGAGGGTCACGCCGCTTCGCCCGGGACGAAGGCGAGCAAGCCGGCGGTCTCCAGGCTCAGCCACCCGAATGCCACCTCAGGATCTTCATCCAGGAAGAATTCGACGGAATCACGATCGAGCAATCGCAGCTCGAACTTCTGTCCCGGCTCGAGCCGGCGCTTGAACGGGCGCTTCCAGCGCGGCGCCACGATCAACCCGGCCGCGGCCTCGCCCATGGCCACCGCCGGGTCCGGGAGCGGCGGCAGCGGCATGTTCAAGGCGACAGCGGCAAGGAGACGGATGCGCCGTCCGCCATCGATCTCGACCAGCTCGCATCGGCCTCCCACCACGCCGGCCACCAGCATGCGAGCGGCGCCGAACGCCACGTACTCGAGGCTGTTGACGCGCTCGAGGCCGACGAGAGAAGCCGCTCGCTTGCGGCCGGTCGCGTGGCGCTCCCGCCAGCGGGCGATATCACCTGGAACGCGGCCCCACTGCCCGAGGCCGCACATGGTCACGGCGTAGCGGACGTCGGTCCCCCCACCTTTGGTGCCGAACCGGCAGCGGATCACTCCGCACGATTTCGTGTTTCCATTCGCGAACGCGTCGCCGACCTGGCGTGCAGCTTCAACCGGATCGAGCGGCATCGCGAGGTTGCGCGCCACCACGTTGCCCGATCCCATGCGCAGCGCCCCCATGCGCAGCACGTCGGCGGTCGGGGGAGCTGACGGAAACACGTCCATCACTCCTTCGACGACCGCGCGCAGGGTTCCGCCGCCACCGGCGGCGAGCAGCAGCGAGGGCCGCGAGGCGAATCGCGCATAGTCTGATGCCGCCGAGCGCGCATGCGGATGGCTTTCGACCACCATCGTCTCGACTTCGAGGGCCGAGCCGTGTCCCGACCGAAGCGCCTTCGCGAGCGTCTCCACGTACTCCGCCCCGTGTCCGGTACCGGATGCGCGATTGAGGACGAGGAGGGCGGACGCGGTCACGGCTCGGAGTCGTCCGGCTCTCCTTCCTGCGCAGCCCCACGGCGCCGCACGATCGCGAGCGGGATACCGGCCAGCAGAACGCCGACGATCAAGACGGCGATCGCGATCGGCAGCAGCTGGCTGTTGGGACCGCCATGTGAGACCGCGCTGGACGGATACCCCGCGGCGTAGTAGCCGAACTTGTCGATGGTCGCATTGATCGTGAAGGGCTGCGCCTCCGACTGGACGGGGATCGACGTCCAGGGCCCGTCGGGGGAATCGGCGTGATAGATGTTGCTCGGCGCGGGGATGAGGTCCGAGTAGCGCATCACCAGCGTCGCCTTCTTCACCAGCGGCGCGGCGGCCGTGATCATGTAGGCGTTGGTGGCGTAGGTCAGGCCCGGCGGCTTCGGGCAGGGACTCACGGGCTTGATGTCGACGGCGACCGATGTCTTGCCGGTCACGTCGAAGGAGCCGGGCAGTAGGTCTACCAGCACCTGCGCGTCGTCGGTGAACGCGACATTGGCGTCGCTCACCCCGCCGATGACCTTGACGTCGAGGTGGCCATTCGTGGGCGGCTGGTTGCCGGAGTAATGGATCGGCGGGCACACGAAGTGATAGGGCTGCTGCGGCGTAAAGCCGTCATAGAAACCTGGAGCCACCATCCACGCCGCGACCAGGTAGACCACGGTGACCATTCCAAAGAGGAAAGCTCGCCTCACAGGGCGAGGTCCGCGATGAGGTGGCCGACGATCGGGCCGACCAGGTCTTTGCAGGCCCATCGCCAAAGGCCGAGCAGCAAGCCCGCGGCGGCGACCGCGAAAAGAAATTCCGGTGGATGCGACAGTGCGTGGGCAGCCGTCCACAGCGCCGTGCTCCCGATGATTGCAGTCGGTGCTCCGCCGAGATCTTCGAGCGCCACATAGAGGGCGCCGCGGAACGCGATCTCCTCTCCGATCGAAACCACGATCGCGGGAACGGCGAGGAATGCGGGGAGCACTGGCGCCGCGCCGGCGCGAGCAGCCGCCGGCACGAGAAGCACGACCGCCAGCGCCAACCCGCCCAGGATCCTGAGACCCAGCCGGGACCGGCCCAAGCCCAGCCTGTCGAACGGCACCGCGACGCCGGTCAGTACCAAGGCGAGACCGCCGATGACGATGGCGGCCGTGTAAGCGTTCGGCACGTTCGAGGCAAGGGCCCGCGTCCAGGAAACGAGAAGGATGTACGTGGCGAGAACGGCCACGCGAACGAGGGGGCGCGTGGCCAGGGCCGCGATCACGAGCCGATTATCCGGGAGTCAGACGGTCGCCTTGGTGAGCCGCCCGTCGCTCGAATACACGTTGAAACGATCACCCCGAAGGAATCCGACCAGCGTCTGGTTGAACTCGCGCGCAAGCGCGACGGCGAGGCTCGAGGGCGCGCCGACCGCCGCTAGCACTGGCATGCCCGCGCCGATCGATTTCTGGACGATCTCGTATCCAGCTCGCCCGCTGACGACGAGGATCGTGTCGGATGCCGGCAGCTTGCCATCGAGCAACATCCTGCCCACCACTTTGTCCACGGCGTTGTGCCGGCCGACGTCTTCGCGCAGCGCGACGATGTGGCCGGCGCGATCGAACAGTCCCGCGGCATGGAGGCCGCCGGTGCGCTCGAACACGCCCTGGCCCGACCTCAGCACGTCGACGAGCCCGGGCAGCATGACCGGGTCGACGTGCAGCCCATCGGGCAGCACCGACAGGTCGCGCCGGAGGTCCTCGATCATCTGGGTCCCGCACACGCCGCAGGCTGAGCTCGCCAGCATGGAACGCTCGGGCTTGCGGCGCGGCTTGGCCGTCAACCGCACGTCGACGTGGTTGGACTCGATGAGCACGGGCTCGATATCGACGCCGGTTTCGGTCTCGCCCGCCTCGGCGCTGATGCGAATGCCGCGAACTTCCGCGATGGAACGCACGATGCCTTCGGCGTAGAGCAGCCCGAGGGCGAGCTCGACGTCCGCGCCTGGTGTACGCATGACCACTGCAAGCGGCTCGCCGTCCAGGAGCAGCTGCAGGGGTTCTTCCGTCACCACCGCGTCGGGCGATTCAGTCCATTCGCCGGCGGCAAAGCGCCGGATGCGCAGCCCCGGCGCGGCAGGCTTCATCCCTCGGCCACGCGTAGACGGCGCGCCGAGCGCGGGATCGCCGTCGTGATGGTGAAACCGCGCCACGAGGTCACACGTTCGGCCCGCAGCTCGACCACCGAGGGAACGGTGTCGACTTCGATCGAGTATCGCTCGGCGATCGCATCCCGATCGACAGGCCCGCCGAAGGTCCCACGCACGCAAGCGCCCACCATGCGTGATGGTCGGAAGCGATTTTGCGATTCGACCACCAGCGCGCCCGGTGCGCCGGCGCGAATGCGGCCGGCGGTGGGCGCGAGCATCACGGTGCCGTGGTCGACCTCCCACAGAGCAGGACGGATGACAGGCACGCCACCATCGAACCAGCACGCGTAGCCTCGCGGCACTCCCGCCAGGTGGCGGCTCACCTCGGCCGGCACGGCCGGAACCCGAGCCGCTTGCGCTGCCGGAAACGAGCCGATGTCGATCACCTCAGCATCGCTCGGGTGCAGCTGGAGAACGATTCGGTTGTACGGCATCCATTCGCGCGGGAGCCGCATCATGTCGAGCGCATAGCCGGCGACGAAAGGGACGTTCCGCAACGCGTATTCCGCCATCCCGAGGTACATCCCGGGACCCGCCAGTGCTGCGCGCACCTGGTTGTTCAGCGACAGGGGATCGAATACCTCGAGCGTGCCGCGCAGGAGGACGCCCCGGGCCCCGCCGTCCACGAAGAAGGCCGCCCTCGGATCGCGCCTCGCGAGCACGTTCTTGGCGGCGTATCGAGATGTCGTCATCCACAGCGATCCGGCCGCGAAGCTGTACGCCGCCGGGTTGACCAGCGGCAGTCGCCCCGCTTTCAGGGCCAGCATGCCGATGCGGGCCCGGCCCAGGATCGCCTGGGCGTCCCGGCTCAAACGCACGTGCTGAACTCTAAGACGGTGCGCTCTCGAGGGTGTCGCGGATCCTTTCCAGGGCGCGCTGGAGCCGCCCCCTGACCACCCGGTCCACCTGCCTGGCGATCAGCGCACCGATCGCGGCGGCGGGCGGCTCGTACGCGATGCGAAGCTCGACCCGAACACCTTCGGCGGTCTTGGTGAACGTGAAGCCCCCCTCCTGCTTGATCAGGCCGGACTCCGATACCCAGCCCATCTCGTGCGGCCGGCGCCAGCGATCTAGGCGGAGCACGCTCCGCAGCGGAAAGCCCATCGCCACCAGCTCCACCTCGTAACGCGCGCCGACCCCAGTGGTTCGGGAGCCGATCGGCTCCCATCGCGTCACGCCCTGCAGCACCTCGGCGACGTGGCGATGGTCTGCGAAATAGTCGAACGCGCGCTCGGGCGAGATGCGCATGAGGGCAGACGCCGAGAACTCGAGCTTCGCCACTGGACGAAGATATCCGCGTGCGGCGGGTCGAGGGACGAGTTTGGGTCGACGACTCGGTGGCGAGCGCGCGCCTGCCCACCGGCAAGGAGCTGCGCGATAGTTACGCCTCAGACGTCCGGCCGCTGTCGCTCGGCCTGGCGCACATGGAAGACTCGACGATGCGCCTCGGGCCGCTCGAGATCCTGCGATTCGGGCCGCCGAAGCTCACGCGTAGAGGTGTCTCGTGGCCCGTAGAAGGTGGGCTCGCTGCCGGCGCTCCGGGCGGCTCGTTCGCGATCCGGGCCGCCGGCGGGCGGTTGATTGCGAGCCTCGAGGGATACCGCCCTCGGCTTCCCTTCGTCCTTTATGTACTGACCCAGCTGCCGTTCCACCACCTCGTGATGCGTATGTACCTGCTGCGCGTGCGTGGACGCCTGCCCGAGCCGGGCATGCCGGCCGCACCCCCGCGCCGGCTCGCCGCTGCGGCGATCGACGTCGGGCTGTGCGCCGCGATCGCGTTGATGGTCCCAAAGAAGCGCCGCCTGGCAGCATTCGCCGGCATCGCGGCCGGCTATCACGTTGCCTGCTGGAGCACATCCGGCCGCACCGTGGGCGGCATCGTCGCCGGGACGCGCGTCGTCGCGGTGGATGGATCTCGACCGAGCATCGGTCAATCCCTGCTGCGTTTGCTCGCCTTGCCGTGGGCGGGCCTGCGAACGCGCGCGGCCCACGACGAGATCGCCGCGACCGAAGTCATCGCCGACTAGCAACTAGGATGTGATTCGTGGCATCGGGCGTCGACCTCGTGATCTTCGGCGCCACAGGCGACCTCTCGCGGCGAAAGATCCTCCCATCTCTTGGAGCGCTGGTGACGCGCGAGCGTACGAAGCTGCGTGTGATCGGCGCGGGCCGGAGCCACGACACCACCGATCAGTTCCGCGAGCTGGTGAAAGAGGCGAGCGGAAACCCCGCTCTGGCCGCGACCGCCGAGTGGGTCACGCTCGACTACGCAGACCCGGCGAGCTTCGCCCCCATCAACGCGCTCATCACCGGCACGGCGGTCGTCATCTTCTACCTGGCCACCCCACCGGAAACGTTCAGCCCCATCCTGGTCGCGATCGCCAACTCGGCGATGGTCACCAAGGGCGACCCCTCCCGCCGTGTCGTCCTCGAGAAGCCGCTGGGCTACGACCGCAAGTCGGCCAAGGAGCTCAACGCGCAGCTGGCGACGGCCTTCGACGAATCGCAGGTCTATCGCATCGACCACTACCTGGCCAAGGACACGGTCCAGAACGTGCTCGCTTTCCGCTTCTCGAACTCTCTATTCGAACCGGTGTGGAATCGCAACCTCGTCGAAACGATCCAGATCACGGTGGCCGAAGAAGAAGGCATCAGGCAGCGGGCCGGCTACTACGACCAGACGGGGGCCGTGCGTGACATCTTTCAAAACCACGTCCTCCAGCTGCTCGCGTTGGTGACGATGGAGCCGCCGACCACGTTCGATCCCGACTACGTGCGCCGCGCCAAGAGGGCGGCCCTTCGCGCGATGTCGCCGCTGGACGTGACGTCCGCGGTGCGCGGCCAATACGAGGGCTACCTCGACGAGCCCGGCGTCTCGCTCGAATCCCGCCGGGAAACGTATGCGGCGGCTCGAGTGTCGATCGAAAACTGGCGCTGGGACGGAGTGCCGATCTTCGTCCGCACCGGAAAGGCGCTGCGGCGTCGTGCCACCGAGGTTGTGATCAAGCTTCGCGATGCCCCCCTGCTGCGTATCGGAGGCCGCCGGCAACGCGGCATCCCGACGCTGATCGTGATCCGGGTCCAGCCCGACGAGGGGATCACCTTGCGGATCGGCGCCAAGCGCCCCGGACCAAAGTTCGAGCTCGTGCCCGCCGGCATGAGGCTCGACTACGCGAAGCTGACGAAAGCTCCGCTGCCCGATGCTTATGAGAACGTCCTCTCAGAGGTCCTTGCCGGCGGTCACTCCGCATTTCCAGGCGCGGAGGAGATCGAGCTGCAGTGGGAGATCGTTGATCCGCTCATCAAAGCCTGGGAGGCCGAAGGTCACCCGGAGGTCTATCCCGTCGGGTCGTGGGGCCCGCGCGCGGCGGACGACCTGGTCGCGGGGGGCGGTGGCCGCTGGATCGTCAGCGGCGACGAAGCCGGCACTACATAAAAAATTAGGGGGCAGCAAAGCTGCCCCCTGGTTGGTGAAAACGAACTACATCTTTCGGGCGGCCATGCCGCCACCCATCTTCATCGTGCCGCTCATCCAGAGCTCCGCTTTGTTCGGGTAGAGCACGATCAGAAGGGCCGCAGCGAGGATTGCGATGATGAAAGACACGATGTCGAAACGGCCGAGCGAGATCTGCAGGAAGATCTGGTAGATCACCTGCAGGATCGCGTAGAGGATCAGCGCGCGAACCCAGCTCACGTTGGCGATTGGGTCGAAGCCCGCGATCATCAAGCCGGCGCCGAAGGCGACACCGGCCACCGAAGCCGTGACGCCGAACCACGTGTCGAACGGAATCCATGTGGGGAATGCCGATCCTGCAACGATCAGGACTCCCATCACCCACATTAGGAGCTTCAACGCCAATGGGTTCCACTTAGCCACTAGTCCCTATCCTCCATTCGACCGCAGTTGATGTTGTATTTAGTGAGAGCAGCGGTCATTTGTAGCCAACGTTGTACGCCAAATGCACGTGAGTTGCAACGGTAGTCAACTCAAAACTTGCGCTCCACCCCGCCAGACGCGGAGCGGACGGAGGCCATACGACCAGGCGAAGGCCCCCTCGTGGTCGGCGTCCCAAAGTACTAGATCGGCCAGCATCGTGGCCGCCACGGCGCCTCGATCGAGGCGGGCAACCGAGAGCGCTCCGCCCACCGTGGCCGCCAGCAGGGCCCGCTCCACCGACAGCTTGAAAACAGCTACCGCCATTGCCACCACCACGCTCATCGACGTGATCCCGCTCGTGCCCGGGTTGTGATCCGTGCCGAGGGCGATGGTGGTGCCCGCGGCCAGGAAGTCCTTGACCGGAGGCAGCCTGCCCATGGACAGCGCGGTGCCCGGCGCAAGGGTGGCGACCACGCCGGCTCGCGCGAGCGCAGCCGCGTCGCCGCGATTCGCGCGCAGCAGGTGATCAGCCGAAGATGCGTGGAGCTCGGCCGCGAGCCGCGCTCCGCCGGTTCGCGCGAGCTCATCGGCGTGTAATCGAGGGATGAGCTGCGCCTTGAGCGCCGCCTTCAGGATGCGCCGCGACTGGGAGACGGAGAAGTAGCCGCGGTCGCAGAACACATCGCAGAATCGAGCCCCCGCCGAGTAAGCATCGGCGCACCAAGAGGCGACCTGCTTGGTGTACTTGCCGAGGTCGGCGCCGCGGTCGGGTGGCTGGGCGTGTGCCGCGAGGAACGTGACCTCGATGCGTGGGAGATCCTGGCGATCGCTCAAGCGCTTGAGGATTCGAGTCGCCCCGAGCTCGCCCTCGCGCTCGAGGTGGTATCCGGTCTTCGCCTCTACGGTGGTGGCGCCGCCCTCGAGCCATTTCCGAAGCCGCTCCGCCGTCGCCTGCTCGAGTGCCTTGTCGCCGGCCTCGCGGGTGGCCTTGACGCTCGCCACGATGCCCCCGCCCGCCCTGGCGATCTCTTCATAGGAGGCCCCCGCGGAACGCATCGCGATCTCGGCCATCCGGTTGCCCGCATACAAAGGATGGGTGTGCGCATCGATGAGCCCAGCCGTAACGAGCCCGCCTCCGCAGTCCTCCTCATGGGCGACATAACCCATGAGGTCGATCGGCTCCTCACCCTGGGGCCCGCACCAGGCGATGTGCTCGTCGTCGTCACAGATGATCGCCGCCTTCTCGATCACGCCGGCCTGGGTGCCGGTGAAGAGGCGGCCGATGTTGCGAAGTCGCCTCACCTCGAAACGACCGTCTTGCCGCCGACGACCACGTTGGTGACGTCGCTGCCCGAGAAGCCGTACATGAGGTAAGCCGGGCTCAGCTCGCGCCACCGGCCGTGGGCCTGCTCGAGTGTGACGAAGTCGGCGAGCATGCCGGGCTCGAGCTCGCCAGCCTGCCAGCCGAGGGCGATCATCCCGTCGCGAGTCGCGGCACGAAGCAACTCCTCGGGCTGGTGCAGGACGCGGCGCCCGGTGGCCCGCCTCTGGTCGAGCTCCAGGCCTCGCGCCTCCTCGAGGATGTCGATCACGGCATTGGAGTCGCTGCCCACGGTCAATGGGCAGCCGGCGTCAGCCAGCGCACGCAGAGGTCCGACGCGGTCACCAAGGTCCCGCTCCGTGGTCGAGCATGCGCACACCCGGACGTCGTTGAAGCCCAGCACCGAGACATCGTGTTCGCTCAGGTGAATGGCATGGACGGCGGTGAGGTCAGAGCTGAGGATGCCTTCGCGATCGAGAAGCTCCGCCGGGGTGCAGCCCTCCACCTCGAGGCACTCCTCGACCTCGGCCGGCTGTTCGGCCAGGTGGATGTGCAGCGGCACGCCCCGATCTTTCGCGTATGCGAAAACGATCCGCATCGATGCGGGGTCGACCGCGCGCACGCTGTGGATGGCTGCGGCGATGCGCACCCCATCCGCCTCCTTCAGGTCGTCGACCCGCCGCGCCCATCGATCGGCGTCGCCATCTGAGAAAGTCTTCTGTGCGCCATCGAGCGGCCTGCCGTCCATCCCGCCGCGTAAATAGCAAGCGTCGATGAGCGTGATCCGGATCCCCTCCTCCCGCGCCGCATCGATGAGCGCGATACCCAGCTCGTTGCCGTGGCCGTGGAGGTAATGGAATTCGCCCACCGCGGTGATGCCGGCCTCCAGCATCTCCCGAAACACCAGCCGAGCGTGGTTGAAGTAGTCGGCGGGATCCCACTGCGCAAAGCCGTACATCCGATCCCGCCACTCCCAGAAGTCGCCGCCGCCAGATTCGACCTCGCCACGCAGCAGCCGCTGAAACGCATGGCTGTGGACGTTGGCGAGGCCTGGGATCGTCCACCCCTTCAACGCGATCGCGTCGCGTGGTGCGGGCACTCCTTCAGTGACGTTCTTGATCAGACCGTCGTCGACCTCGATCAGGACGTTCTCGGCGCGATGGCCCAACCAGGCCTGCTCCGCGTGCCAGAACCCCGACCCGTTCACGCCATAGGAATATGGACGCCGCGTTCGCGCGCGACGTCGACCGCGCGCTGGTATCCGGCGTCGGCGTGCCGCATCACGCCGGTGCCAGGGTCGTTGGTGAGCACCCGCTCGAGCTTGCGCGCCGCCTCGGGCGTGCCGTCAGCGACCACCACCATCCCGGCATGGATCGAGCGTCCGATGCCGACGCCGCCACCGTGGTGGACGCTCACCCATGAGGCGCCGCTGGAGGTGTTGAGCAGCGCGTTGAGGATCGGCCAGTCGGCAATGGCGTCGGATCCATCGAGCATGGCCTCGGTCTCGCGGTAAGGCGAGGCCACCGAGCCTGAGTCCAGGTGGTCGCGGCCGATCACGATCGGCGCCTTGACCGCGCCGGTCCTCACCAGCTCGTTGAATCGAAGCCCTGCGCGCGCCCGCTCGCCGTAGCCGATCCAGCAGATGCGCGCCGGCAGGCCCTGGAAATGCACCTTCTCGCCCGCGGCCTTGATCCAGCGCACCAGAGCCGCGTCACCGGCGAACTCTTCGACCATCGCGCGGTCGGTGACCGCGATGTCCTCGGGATCACCGGAGAGCGCCACCCATCGAAACGGTCCCTTGCCTTCGCAGAACAGCGGCCTGATGTATGCGGGCACGAACCCCGGAAACTCGAATGCCCGCTTGCTGCCGCCAAGCTTTGCCTCCGCGCGAAGACTGTTGCCGTAGTCGAAGACCTCGGCGCCGTGGTCAAGAAAATCGATCATGGCGTCAACGTGGCGCGCCATGCTCTCGCGCGCCCGGCGCACGTATTCGTCGGGATTGTCGAGGCGCAGCTCCTGCGCGTCCTCGGGACTCAAGCCGGCCGGGATGTAGCTGAGCGGGTCGTGCGCCGACGTTTGGTCGGTGACCACATCGACCTCGAAACCGCGCTCGGCCAGGGCCGGCAGGACCTCCGCCGCATTGCCGTGCAGCCCGATCGAGATGGCGCGCTTCGCCTTTTTGGCGTCGATCGCACGACGCAGGGCGTCCTCGACATCGGTGGCGCGCACGTCGAGGTACCGATGGTCGATGCGGCGTTGGATCCGGTCGGCGTCGGCCTCGACGCAGATCGCCACGCCGCCGTTGAGCGTGATCGCGAGCGGCTGGGCGCCCCCCATTCCGCCCAGTCCCGCGGTCAGCGTGATGGTGCCCGCGAGCGAGCCACCGAAGCGCTTGTGCGCGACCGCCGCGAAGGTTTCGTAAGTGCCCTGGAGGATGCCCTGCGTGCCGATGTAGATCCACGACCCCGCCGTCATCTGGCCGTACATCGTCAGGCCGAGCGCCTCCAGGCGACGGAACTCGTCCCAGGTCGCCCACTCGGGCACGAGCAGCGAGTTGGCGATGAGCACGCGCGGCGCCCACTCGTGCGTGTCGAAAACCCCAACCGGCTTGCCCGACTGGACGAGCAGCGTCTGGTCGCCCTTCAACGCCTTCAGCTCGCGGACGATCGCATCGAACGCCTCCCACGAGCGGGCGGCGCGACCCGTGCCGCCGTAGACGACGAGGTCCTCCGGCCGCTCGGCGACCTCGGGGTCGAGGTTGTTCATCAGCATGCGCATGGCCGCCTCCTGCGGCCAGCCAAGGCAGCTCAGGCTCGAGCCCCGCGGCGCGCGGACGGGGCGCGAGGCACTCATTTCAGCGTGCCCGCCGCCGATTGCGCAGCTTCGATGACGGCGCCGCTTCGAATGAGCGCTTCGGCCGCCACGAGCTCAGGGGAGACCACTCGGTCCGGACCGACACCACGAATCTGCGTGCGCACGAGGTCGCGAACCGCAGCCGTGGCCGGCGCGGGCTTGAGCGGCGCGCGAAGGTCGAGCGCGCGCGCGGCGGAGACGAGCTCTACGGCGAGGATGCTGGTGAGGTTGTCGAGCACCGTGCGCAGCTTGAGCGCCGCGCCCCAGCCCATCGACACATGGTCCTCCTGCATCCCTGAAGTCGGCACCGAGTCGACGCTCGCCGGCGCCGCGAGCCTGCGGTTTTCGGCCACGAGTGCGGCCGCCGTGTACTGCGCGACCATGAGCCCGGAGTTCACACCCGGCTCTTCGGCGAGAAAAGGCGGCAGGCCTTCGGAGCGGTGTGGGTCGAGGAGGCGATCGACGCGGCGCTCGGCGATGGCGCCCACCTCGGCGGCGGCGATGGCGAGGAAGTCGGCCGCGAATGCGAGCGGCTCGCCGTGGAAGTTGCCGGTCGACTCCACCTCACCGTTCTCAAGGACCACCGGGTTGTCGATCGCCGAGCCGAGCTCGATGGCGGCGATCCGGCGCGCGAAGTCCAGGGTGTCGCGGGCGGCGCCGGCGACCTGAGGGCTGCAGCGCACCGAGTAGGAGTCCTGCACGGCGTGCGCCGAATGGCGATGCGACGCGACGATGCCCGATCCGCGCAGCAGGCGCGCTAGGTTGGCGGCGCTGGCGATCTGACCCGGATGCGGGCGGATAGCGTGCAGGTGAGGTTGGAAAGGCCGGTCGGTGCCGAGCAGCGCCTCAGCGGACATCGCGGCGGTGATGTCAGCGACGCGAAAGCACAGCTCCGCATCGCTGCAAGCGATGGCGAGCATGCCGAGCATTCCGTCGGTGCCGTTGATCAACGACAGGCCTTCTTTGGTCTCGAGCTTGAGCGGCTTGATCTTCGCGGCGCGCAGCGCTTGGGCTGAAGGCCGGCGGGAGCCATCGGAATCGGTGACCTCGCCCTCACCCACCAGCGCGAGTGCGATGTGCGCGAGCGGCGCGAGGTCGCCGCTGCATCCGACCGATCCATAGCGCGGCACCACC
>VBHB01000190.1 GCA_005880315.1 Chloroflexota bacterium
GGCGTGGGCCAGACGACCGGTGTCGATCTGCGATCGGAGCTGATCGAGCGCTCGCGCGTGCCCGGCAACGCCGGCGAACGGATCCGCCACGCTCGGAACTCTACGGCTTCAATCGGATGTCACGCGAACCCCTCAATACCAGAACCCGATGCGGAGCTTGGGGCCGGTCCCCGCCGCGTTTTTTAAGGCTTGACCGGTTGGCCGCTCCGCGGAGCGCTTGCAGCTTTGGCTTCACGCTCGCGCGCGAGCCGCTGCGCCCGTCCCTGCAGCCAGACCTCGCGTATGCGCTGGAGCGCCGTGAGGTTGGTGAGGATCGCGAGGAGGAAGACGACGGCGGCGAGAATGACGCCCCCGAAGACCAGCCCGACCACCGTCACCACCACTCGTTCCGGCCGCGCGAACAGGCCGGTCTCGCACGTGAATCCGAGGCTCTGAGCCCGCGCGCGAACATAGCTCACCAGGAAAGAGCCCGCCAGCGCTGCGCCGGTGGCGACCACGAGCCACTTCTCCAGCGCTCCGCCGGCGCTCACGAAATACGCGATCAGGCCTAGATACATGGCGCCCTCGGAGTACCGGTCGAGGGTGGAATCGAGGAATGCTCCGTAGGGATAGCTGCGGCCCGTGGAGCGGGCCAGCGCGCCGTCAAGGATGTCGAACGTGCCCGCGAAAGCCAGCACGATCCCGCCCAGGAGGAGATGACCTGATGCCGTCAGCACCGCGGCGACGAACGTCAGCGCGGTACCGAACACGGTGATCTGGTTCGGTGTCACAGGCAGGCGACCGAGCGCCGCCATCAGCGCCTCCGCATGGCGCCGGACCCAGGCTTCAAACCGCGTCGTGAACATTGATCACCTCTCGTGAGCCAACTGCCTCTCGTTGCGCGCGCGCCTTCTGCGCCTCTCCATAGACGCTGAGGACATCGACGGCGACCTCCTCCCACGAGTAGCGCCGCGCCTTTTCGATCCCGTAGCTTCCCATTCGTTTTCGCAGATCGCCGTCTCGGGCGAGGATGACCAGAGCCGCGCCGAGCTCCGCCCAACCCTTCGGCTTCACGGTCAGGCTGTCGCGGCTCGGCTCGAGCACGGACATGTAGCCGTCGATCTCGGTGGCAACGACTGGCAGCCCGGTGGCCATCGCCTCCAGCAGGACGATGCCGAAACTCTCGGCTCCGGTCGCGGGCGCGCAAAAGATATCCGCGCTGCAGTAATACCGAGGCAGCACCGAGTCCGGCACATAGCCCGCCATCACGACGTCGGGCAGCCTGCGCCTCGATATGTAGGACTCGACGCTGCTCCTTAGCGGACCGTCGCCGACAACGATGAGCCTGCTGTTGGGAACACGCGGTTTCATGAACTCATATCCGCGCAACAGGTAGCCGAGGCCCTTGCGCTTCTCGAGCCGGCCGACGAAGAGGATGTTGACCTTGTCGTCGCGCAGGTGGCGGATCGGCGGATACCCAGGACGGAAGAGGCTGGTGTCAATTCCGTTCGGAATCACATCGAGCGCGAAGTCCGGAAAGTACCGATGGACGAATGCCTTCGCCGGCTCGCTCACAGCGATCCCGCGATGCAGGTGAGCGAGATATGGCTCGAGCAGCGGGCGGCCGTAGAAGTAGCCGATGTTGGATTTCGCGAAGGCGTGGAACGTGCCGACATTGGCCGCGGTCGACATGCGCAGCATCGTTATCGGCAAGGCGGGCATGAGCGGCTCGTGAAAGTGGAGGACGTCGAACCTCTCGCGTTCAATGATCGCGGCCACGCGGTCGGCGAGATGGAAACTGAGCGTGATCCGGGCCACCGAGTCGTTGACCGGGACCGAGATCGGGCTCCCAATGCGGTAGAACTCGGCGCTGTCGAAATCGACATCGGCCCGGCTCGACGGCGCAAACACCCGTACCTCGTGACCCAGGCGGCGGAGCTGCCGCGCGAGATGGCGGACGTGGTCGGTCACGCCGCCCGGCGATGCAAAGTCGTAAGGGGAGACGAGCCCGACTTTCATGTCAGGGCGATCCTTCCCAGATCCGATGTGGGATGTGCCACTGCTCGGGGTGCCTCCGGATGAACTCCTCGATATGGCGGAGCAGCTGCTGCGTCACGCGCACCTCGTCCGCCCTGGTGTCGCCGGTCGGCTCTGCGATCACAGGTGGCACGGCCTCCGCCCTGTAGGAGTCGTCGGGAAGCCGAAAAACGCAAACCGGCAACAGCGGCGTGCCGAGACGCACGGCGATCGCGGCCGGCCCGAGCGGTATGGGGGCTGGACGCCCGAAGAAGGGCATCATCTGGCCGGTTCCCGTGATGTCGCGATCGATCGCCGTGACGACCATCTCTTGATCGTGTAACGCCTGGGTGACTTTGCGCAGGCCGCCAAGGTGAAGAGGCAGCACGCTGATCCCGAGGCGAGCCCGAGTATCGCGATACCACTCGAAAAGCGCGCGCGGTTCCAGCTCCTCGGCGAAGAGGCTCACCGGCGCCAGGGTCGCCGACCAGATCGCCGATACGACCTCGTAGGAGCCCATGTGGCAAGAGACCACCATCACGCCTTTGCCGGCGGCGCGAGCTTCCTCGAGGTAGCCCAGAGCCTTCGGATCGACATGCAGGAGCGGGCGCATCGCCTCGACCTTCATGCGAGGCAGCATCATGAGGTCGGCGTAGGCCTTGGCGTGGTTGCGGAAGTTCAGCCACGACAGCGTCTTGAGCTCCTCCCGTGTGAGCTCTGGGCAGGCAACCTTGAGGTTGTACTCGAGTCGTGGCCGTGCCAAAGGCGAGAACCACCAGGCGAATCGCGCCGCCAGCACGCCGAGTGCGTACGCCCATGGGCGCGGCAAACGCTCGACCAACGACTGCACCGCCTTGAATGCACGCCAGCGCCACTCACTCACTCCTCAGCCCTGAACATCGGCCGGAATGCATACCACTGATCGGGCCGTTGCCTGATGAAGTCTTCGAAACGGCCGACCACGCGCTGCATGACCTGCTCTTTGGTCTCGCCGTCGTGAAGAACGAGCGGCGGCTCGAGGTGTATGGCGTATCGCCCAGGCGCAGTCCGGAATTGCGTCGCGGGCATCAGGGGCGCCCCAGTTTTGAGGGCGATCGCGGCCGGGCCGCCGGGCACTACCGCCCGGCGGCCGAAAAAGTTCACCTGCACTCCGGGGCCTTGCTCGAGATCGCAGAGGAGAGCCACGATGTGATTGGCGGCCAGCGCCTCTGTGATCGCTCGCACCGAGGCACGACCAAGCATGATCACGTGCATCCCAAACCGGCGGCGCGTCTGCACCACCGCGTCGTTCAACGATCCAGGGAACCGCTCCGCGACAGCAGAGATCTTGTAGCCGAGCGCCGCGGCGTACGAGCCGGCCATGTCCCACGAGCCCATATGCGGAACGGCCATGATCGCGCCGCGCCCGCCGGCGAGGGCTGCGTCGAGGCGATCGCGCCCGTCAAGGGTGACGCGGTCGACCAGCTCTTCAGGCGTCAGGCTGCCCATCAGGACGAAGTCGATGAGCATGCGGCCGTAGTTCTGAAATGCACGGCGGGCGACACGTGCGACCTGCGGGTCAGTGCGTTCCAGTCCCAGCGCGGCCGCGTAGTTGTCCAGGGCCGCACGGCGCTGCGCAGGGCTGAGCCAGTACCAGGCGGCGCCGCCGGGAGCCGCGGCAGCGTGACGGATGCCCGGCGGGACGACCCGCAGAATCCGCGCACCCGCGTAATAGCTACCGGCGAGCAGCGGCGGTCGCCGGCTTCGTTCGCCCGGTGCGGCGGACGCGGCCGTTCGGCCCAGTCTTCCCAGCATCGATGAACTCCTCCACCAGGCTTCTCGCCTCGGAGTCGCTGTACTGCACGGGAGGCGACTTCATGAAGTACGAGCTCGGCCCTTCGAGCGCGCCTCCGATGCCGCGATCGAGTGCGAGCTTGATGCAGCGAACCGCATCGATGACTATGCCCGCCGAGTTCGGTGAGTCATGCACCTCGAGCTTGAGCTCGACGTTCAATGGCACATCGCCGAAGGTGCGGCCCTCGAGCCGGATGTATGCCCACTTGCGGTCATTCAGCCAGGGCACGTAATCGGAGGGGCCGATATGCACGTTGTCGGCGCCGACGTCGTAGTCCAGCTGCGAGGTGACCGAGCGCGTCTTCGAGATCTTCTTGGACATCAAGCGATCGCGCTCGAGCATGTTCAAGAAATCGGTGTTGCCGCCGAAGTTGAGCTGGTACGTACGCTCGAGCTTGACTCCGCGATCACGGAACAGGCGGGCGAGCACGCGGTGGATGATGGTGGCGCCGACCTGCGACTTGATGTCGTCGCCGATGATCGGGACGTTCTTGTCGTTGAAACGCTTCTGCCAGTAAGGCTCGCGCGCGATGAAGACCGGGATGCAGTTGACAAAACCCACGCCTGCCTGCAGCGCCTGCTCCACGTACCACTTGGTCGCTTCTTCGGAGCCGACTGGGAGATAGCTGACCAGCACGTCGGCCTTGGTCTTCTTGAGGATCCCGACTACGTCGGACGTCTCGCCGGGGGCCTTGATGACGATGTCCGAAAGGTACTTGCCAATGCCGTCATGCGTCATGCCACGTTGGACCTTGACGCCGATCTTGGGCACGTCTGTGAACTTGACGGTGTTGTTGGCGCCCGCGAAAATCGCATCGGAGAGGTCGAGGCCTACCTTCTTTTTGTCGACGTCGAATGCGGCGACGAACTCGATGTCTCGCACGTGATAGCCGCCGAGGTTGACGTGCATGAGGCCGGGCACGAACGTCTTGGTTGAAGCGTCGCGATAGTAGTGAACGCCCTGCACGAACGACGACGCGCAGTTGCCCACGCCGACTATCGCGACGCGCACCTTGTGGTCGTGCTGACCGTCCTTGTGGCCGTTTCGCTGGCCGTTTTTCATGCCCTGACCTCCTCGCGCACTTTCATTTGATCTTTGATTCCAAGCAGCTGGTCCAGGCGCGCTCGCATGCGCGCGATGTTGTCCACGTCCAGTGAGCAGTAGACCTGGCGTCCGTCCCGGCGAGTGCGGATCACGCCGCCGACCCGCAGCGTGCGCAGATGCCAGGAGATGCGCGGCTGGCTCATGCGCAGATGGACGGCGAGGTCGTTGACGCTCTCCTCACCCACCGTGCCCAGCCGCTCCAGGATGCGGAGCCGGGTGGGGTTGGCGAACGCCAAGAAATGGTCCGAAAGGTCCTGGTTTGGTTGTGAGAGAAACATAAAGGTTGCTTTATAGGAGTCTAATGCATAAAGGACCGTTTATGCGTTTAGGGGCGCTGCGCTCGACCCCATTCGACTCAGAATTCGTTCTCAAACGGTGCGCGTCGCGAGAGGGAGGGATTGGGCCCGCCGGCTGCTGCCGGCGCTGGTGATCGCGTGGTCGCTCGCCGGTTTGGTGACCGCTCAGGCCTTCACGCTCATCAGCGCGCGAACAACTCTAAGCGTCAGGCCAAACCAGGGCCTCGCCACCGCCTACTACACCGTGGTCGGCCAATACCTGCTGGGTCAATGCCCGACACCCACCTCGCCAGTCACGGTGACGTTCAATTTCTACTGGGACAAGGCCCAGTCGAACACACCCTTCTGGACCAAGACGGTATCGACCTGCACCGCAAGCCCGCCGTATTACTTCTTCGACAGTGGAAGCAGCCCACGACTGCAGCCGCCATCTGGGCGCTCCTCTCCAGGCCAGCACACGTTGGAGGTTGACGTCCTCGACGCGGCCACGGGAAGACCGGAACCGAACGGGACTCAGACCGCTTACTACACGATTCTTCCTCCGAGCCCGAGTCCGACTCCCACCCCAACCCCAAGTCCCACACCAAGTCCGACACCACCGGCGTGTTATGTCGAGGGCCACACGCACGCGTGCCCATCCCCCACCGCGGTGAGCTGCACCAATCCACCGACCGCGGCTGTTCCGAATGACTCCGGCGGGGCGACCGCGGCTTTGATCTTTGGCGGAGTAATCGCCGGCGGACTGCCGCTCGGCGCGGCAACCATGGTGATGTTTCCAGGATTCCGCTTACGGCGAAATCGTCTAAGTCGTCTCGCTGCTTTAGTCGGTTTGGGCTCCTTGTTGATGGCCACCAACTGCGTCCTCAAACCATCGGGCCAGGCCATGAGCTCGCCGACGCCAGTCGCCGCGACGAACACGGTCGTCGGCCTCGAGGTCACGCCAGACTGCCGCGGCTACTGGTTGGGCTCGAGCAACGGCGGCATCTTCCCGTTCGGCATCGCCGGTGGTTTCGGCAGTGCAGGCGGCGTGCGCCTGAACAAACCGATCGTCGGCATGGAGTCCACGCCGGATGGCGGTGGCTACTGGCTCGTCGCCTCGGACGGCGGCATCTTCCCATTCGGCGACGCGGCCGGATACGGCAGCACCGGAGGCACCCACCTGAACAAGCCGATCGTCGCGATGGAGGACACCCCCGGCGGCGCGGGTTACTGGCTGGTCGCCTCGGACGGCGGCATCTTCCCCTTCGGCGACGCGGTCGGTTACGGGAGCACGGGCTCGGTCCATCTCAACCAGCCCATCGTCGACATCGAGGCGACCCCAGACGGAGCCGGCTACTGGCTGGCTGCGGCCGACGGCGGCATCTTTCCCTTCGGCGACGCCGCCGGTTACGGGAGCGCGGGCGGGATCCACCTGAACAAGCCGATCGTCGGCATGGAAGCGACGCCCGACGGCCACGGGTACTGGCTGGTCGCGTCGGACGGCGGCATCTTCCCCTTTGGCGACGCGGCCGGCTACGGCAGCTCCGGCGGCGTGCACCTGACCAGCCCCATCGTTGGCATGGAGGCGACGCCGGACGGCCACGGCTACTGGCTGTTTGCCGCGGACGGTGGGGTGTTCCCCTTCGGCGATGCCCCGAGCCTGGGTTCAGCCGCCGGACATCTCTAGGGGCGGCGGACCAGCTCCAGGAACTCGGCTCGGGTGCGCGGGTCCTTGCGGAACGTGCCCAGCATGCACGACGTGATCATCTGTCCGCCTGGCTTTTGCACACCGCGCATCTCCATGCACAGGTGCCGGGCTTCGACGACCACGCCGACGCCTTTCGGCGCCACTGCCTCGTTCAGCGCTTCGGCGATCTCCTTGGTCATGCGTTCCTGCAGCTGGAGCCGGTGCGCAAATGCGCCGACCAGGCGCGGGATCTTGCTGAGGCCCACGACCCTGCCTTTCGGTAGATACCCGACGTGGCAGCTGCCGAAGAACGGCAGCATGTGGTGCTCGCAGAGACTGTAGAAACGGATGTCCTTGACCAGCACCATCTCGTCGTAGTCCTGGTCGAAAATGGCGCCGGCGACGATGTCGGCCGGGTTGACGCCATAACCGTCGGTCAGCTCTCGCAATGCCCTCGACACCCGGTTCGGCGTCGCCTTCAGGCCTTGGCGCAATGGATCCTCGCCGAGCTCGGCGAGCAATGACTCGATGAGCTCGGGAATCTGATCCCGATGGGTGAGCTTCGGCTTGGCCATCGCTAGATGCTCACACAATTGATGGGTGGATGCGATCGCCGCGGCCCAGGTCCTGTCGGAGATCGGCTATCTCTTAAGGCAGGACCCCAAGGAGGTCTATCGCGCCCGAGCGTTCTCAGCCGCGGCATGGGCCATGGCGCTCGAGCGACCCGACCTCACGGCGCTGCACATGGCCAACAAGCTCACCTCAATAGAGGGTGTTGGAGAAGGGATTGCAAAAGTCCTCGCGGGACTCGTCGAAACCGGTGAGAGCTCATACCTGGAGCGACTGCGCACCGAGACCGGCCAACCAGCGCGCGACGACGAGTCGACCATCGACCTTGGCGCCTACCAGGGCGATCTTCATTCGCACACCGATTGGAGCGACGGTCGCGCGACCATGCTCGAGATGGCCCGCGCCGCGAAGGCACTGGGCTACCACTACCTCGGCGTGACCGACCACTCTCCGCGCATCAAAGTCGTCAATGGTCTCGACGCCGAGCGGCTTCTCGCGCAGTCGCGTGAGCGCGAGCAGGTCGAGAAGAAGGTCGACGGCTTGGCCCTGCTGCAGGGGATCGAGGTCGACATCCTCGAGGACGGCTCACTGGATCTTCCCGACGCAGTGTTGGAGCTACTCGATGTGGTTGTCGCCTCGCCGCACGTGAAGCTCCGCCAGGAATCGGCTTCGATGACTGAGCGGATGGTGCGCGCAGTCTCCAATCCCAACGTCGACATAATCGGCCACCCGACCGGCCGCCGGCCGGGCTCTCGCGAGGGCGCGAGCTACGACGTCGAGCGGGTCTTTCGCGAGGCCGCCGAGCATGGCGTAGCGCTGGAGATCGACTGCGACCCAGCGCGGATGGACCTCTCGCCTGAACATGCGCGCCTGGCGCTCGAGCTGGGCTGCCTTTTCTCGCTCGACGCGGATGCACACGCCCCTGCGGAGTTCGCGTACGTCCCGATGGCCGCCTGGATGGCGCGGCGGGCCGGCATCCCGATGGATCGCATCCTGAATTTCAGGCCGCTCGAAGCCTTGACAATGATTGCAAAGTGACGTCAAATTGGCGCAGTGCCCAAGGCAACAACCGTCCGGTTCACCGATGAGATGTTCGCCAGGCTCGACCAGGCCTCCGCGCGAACGGGGATGCCCGTCAACTCGATCGTGATCGCAGCTTGCCTCGAGTGGATGCAGCGCCACACCCCAATTCCCGGCGAGACCCAGGTGGACATCAACATGCCGCCTGGAGCCCGCCTGACTGTTCCACCGAGGTGGGCAACGCTGCGGCGGGCCGTCGAGGTGGCGGTGGGAAAGCGCACCACCGCGGGCATGTATCCATTCGAGCGATTCACGCCAAGCGCGCAGAAGCTGCTAACCGGCGCACAGACCGAAGGCCTGAATGCAGGCTTCTCCTACATCGGCACGGAGCACATGCTGCTGGCGGCTTTTGGAGATGCGAATTTCCAATCGGCCACGATCCTCGCCGCGATCGGTATCGATGAAGCCTCGGTGCGCTCGACGCTCGCCAAGTTGCTAGACAAGAAGAAAAGGCGCGTGCCGACCAAGATCGTCCCCACGTCGCGAGTGAAGAAGGTAATCGAGCTCGCCTTTCAGCTGTGCGGCTCGGCGGGCGATCCGAGGGTCAGCACTGGGCACATCCTTCTGGCTCTGGCCACCGAGGGCGAGGGGATCGCCGCGCACGTGCTCAAAGACCTTGGGGCGACACGGCAGCGGATCGAGTCGGAGCTTGCTGAGCTGACCGAACCCGAGGCCTGACAAACCCGGCGAGCTTTACGATCAACTCGGCGTGACCAAGCTCGGGATCATGATCGAAGGCCAGGAAGGCCTCAGCTGGGAGCGATGGCGGAACCTCTGCCACGACGCGGAGGCGCTTGGCTTCGCATCGCTCCGGCGCAGCGAGCACCTCATCTCCCTGATGGGGGATGACTCGCGCGACTGCATCGATTGCTGGACGTCGCTGGCGCTGGCGGCGGAGTGGACGAAGACGATTCAGTTCGGCCCCATGGTCAGCCCGATGACGTTTCATCACGCGGCGGTCCTCGCGCGCAAGGCGGCCGCGGTCGATGTCCTGAGCAAGGGGAGGCTCATCCTCGGGGTTGGCGCTGGATGGAACGAACGCGAGCACGAGATGTTCGGCATTCCCTTCCTCACCGTCGGCGAGCGCATGGACCTTCTCGAGCAGGGCGTCGCGCGCATCCGCGATACCTGGGCCAAGTCGAATCCAAAGCCCGCCCAGAACCCGATCCCGCTGCTGATGGGAGGGGTTGGCGAGAAGCGTGCGCTTCCGCTCGCGGCGCGCGAGGCAGACGAGTGGAACTACACGCGGATGGACCACGAGGAATATCGCCACAAGCGCGACGTGATCAATCGCGCTTGCAAGCAGATCGGACGCGACCCCGCCACCATCCGCTACTCGGTGATGGTCAGCTACATCGTCGGGCGCGACAAGGCCGAGCTGCGTGAGCGCGCGCTGAACCTGGCCAAGGTGGTGCCACGACTCAAGCGAGACTCACCCGACGAGACCCTGGCGGCCGCGAAGCAATCGATGTTCGTCGGCACGCCGGACGAGGTCGTGGAGCAGATCAAGCGCTACGCCAAGCTCGGCGTCGAGCTGTTCATGCTCCAGCACTTCCTGCTCGACGACTCGGATGCGCTGAAGCTCCTCGCATCTGACGTTATGCCGGCGATCGCCTAGCGATTTTGGCAGCGAAGCGGAGGGAGCGGTCGCACCGCGGGCGTGACCGCACCGGCTTGCTCGACACCGGTCGGCTGATCGTTTCGGCGGTCAAGGCTTCGCCTCGCTGGAGCGCGGCCCATCCGGTGACGGCGATCGCCACCGTCGTGCTGATCGTCGTCTACTTTGCTGTGGCGCCCTGGATGATCGAAGCCGGCGCCGTCTCGGCGCGGGCGATCGACGCCGGCGAATGGTGGCGGCTGGTCACCGCGATGTTCCTGCACGGCGGATTACTGCACCTGCTCTCGAATATCGTCGGGCTGCTGATCATCGGCTCTCCCGCGGAATCACGCTTCGGCGGGCGGAAGTACGCGGTGATCCTACTCGTGGGAGGGGTGGGTGGGGATGTGGCCGCATGGCTGCTTCCGAGCTCGATCCCAGGCGCCTTCACGCTAGGCGCCTCGGGCGCGGTGATGGCCGCGGCGGGAGCGCTGCTCGTGATGCTGATACGCCGCCAGGAAAGGGTCGAGAACGTGATCCTCGCCTTTGGCATCACGGTCGCGACCGTTCTGCAGGGATTCGCGGATCCCGGTGTTTCCGTCGCCGGTCATCTCGGCGGACTGGCCACCGGGGCTGCGCTCGGCTATGGATTGGGACCGCGCCGAGGATGGACGGCGCCCGTCCGCGAGCCGCGGGCCGTAGCCGCACCTGGTACGAGCCAGCCGTCGACGACCATGCGCGAACGCGTATGCACGCGACTCCATGAGAGCGCCAAGGCAAGTGACGGCAAGCTGGCCAAACCGGGCAAACGCTTCGGCGGGTGGGCGCCGATCTGGATGATTCTCGGCGGCGGGGCGGCAACCGCCTTCGGGCTGGGCATTGCCGCCCAGGCCCCGCACGCTTTCGACAGCCTTCACCGATATTCGACGGCCGGGGCGTGCACCGAGCCGGTCCTATCCGACTGCTATCAGGTGGTGGCGAGAACCGTCGATCAGGTGCGGCTGGTCGGTTCCCGCTCGAAGCATTGGGAGATCGTGTTCGACGACGGGCGGTCGCCCTATTCGGTGACCATCCCTCACCCCATCACCGCCTTCTATTCGCTCTGCTGCCACGCACGGGTGCTCACTCGCGTGTGGGACGGTCAGGTGGCGGGAGTCGAAATACCTGGGCAGGGCTTCATGATCACGAGCGACGACCCCAGCTACTCGATGAACACCGGCGTCGTGCTTGCCATCGCGCTGCTGTCGACCGGAGGACTCGTCCTGATCCTTGGCATCCGAGCCGGGCTGCGCACCGGCTACTGGCTGAGGAAGCCAGGAGGTTTCAGCGCCCTCAACACGGGATTCATTTACAGCCGCCCCGGCGTGCCTTTCGTTATGGGCTCGAGCGCGGCCGTGGCGATGGTCATGACCCAGGTATTCAGCCTGGACTGGACCGTCACCTGGATCGTGGGATTCGCGTTCGCGATTGTTGGCGGCTGGGTCTGGTATCTCGGCCACGATTTCGACGCCGAGGTCGAGCACCTGGGCTTACAGGGAGGAATACATTAAGAAGATGGACTTCGAGCTCAGCGAATCGGAGAAGAAGTTCCGCGACGAGGTTCGCGCGTGGCTGAAGGCCAACAAGCCGCGCGGCGATGGCGCGTCCGAGGAAGGCCAGAAAGACTTCATCGAAAGCCGGCGCAAGTGGCAGAAGAAGATGTACGACGCCGGCTATGTCGGCATCACATGGCCCAAGGAGTACGGCGGTCGCGGCGCAGGCTTCATGGAGCAGCTCATCTTCAACGACGAGATGATCCAGGCCCAGACACCTGAGCCCATCAACGTGATCGGCCTCGGCATGGGCGGTCCGGTCGTCATCGCGCACGGCACCGAAGAGCAGAAGAAGCGCTATCTGCCCCCACTGCTTTCAGCCGAGGAGATCTGGTGCCAGGGCTTCAGCGAGCCCAACGCGGGCAGCGACCTTTCGGGTTTGCAGACGCGCGCAGAAGACAAAGGCGACCATTATCTCGTCAACGGACAGAAGGTCTGGACGACCCTGGCGCACGCCGCCAAGTGGTGCATGTTGGTCACGCGCGAGCGCAAGGAGGCGAATCCGCGCGACGGCCTGACCTACCTGCTCGTCGACATGGAGAGCGCCGGCGTCGAGGTGCGCCCACTGGTCCAGATCACCGGTGACGCGGAGTTCAACGAGATCTTCTTCAAAGACGTCGAGGTCCCCAAGTCACAGATCCTCGGCGAGGCGGGCAATGGTTGGGCGGTCGCCATGACCACGCTGCTGCATGAGCGCGGCACGCTCGGCATGGCGCTCGCGACGCGCGCACAGATCACGGCTGCTGAGCTCGCCGACCATGCGCGCAAGCTGGGCCGCGGCTCAGACCCGCTGGTGCGCCAGAAGATCGCGCGGTACACGATCGAGGCCCGCGCGCTGCAGCTGAACGGCTATCGAGCGGTCACTGCGGTCAGGCGCAACGGAATCCCGGGGCCCGAGGGCTCGATACTCAAGCTGATGTGGTCTGAGCTGAACCAGCAGATGGCGGAGACGGCGGTGGACATCGCGGGGCCGGCGGGGCAGGTTGGCGATGGCGACGGCTGGAAATACCAGTTCCTGCGCTCACGCGCGAACACGATCGAGGCCGGCACCTCTGAGGTCCTTCGCAACATTCTCGCCGAGCGGGTGCTCGGGCTTCCTCGCAGCCGCTGACAGAAGCTTCCAGGAAGCTTTCGCCTTCGCAAACAGTTTAGGATTCAATAACTATGTCCACGCCTGCAATTGAAGAGGCCATAGCCGGCTACAAGAAGACTCATCGCGCGCTGCTGACCTCGAAGGGAAATCGGTGGCGCGACCTCGACATCTCAATGCAGCAGCTGCGCGCGCTCTACCTGCTGCGTGAGGAGGAGGAGGCCTCCGTCGGCCGCCTCGCCGAGCTCTTCGGCATGGGCCTACCGGGCACAAGCCTGCTCGCCGATCGTCTCGTCCGGTCGGGCTACGTGGAGCGCAGGACCGACCCGACCGACCGCCGGCGGGTGCTGCTCAGCCTTACGCGCGCCGGTGACCGCCTGGTCGGCGATCTGCGTGAAGGGAGCTCCAGCCAGCTCCGGCGCTGGATGGCCCAGCTCTCTCCGGAAGATCTGGCGGCTCTCAGCCGCGGCTGGCGCGCTCTCGCCGAGGTCGCGTCGCGTCACGCGCAGGTGCTGGAGGGCAGCGCAGTTTGACCGCGGTCGCCACGCGAACTCCAACCACCGAATCGAAGAAGGGCATCGACCGCGGCGTGATGGCGGTCTTCGCGGGGCTGATGCTCGGTTCGCTGATCGCGTCCTTGAACATGACACTGGTCGCGCCCGCGCTGCCCACGATCGTGGCCGAGCTCGGCGGGATCGCCGATTACAGCTGGATTCCGATCTCCGCGATGCTCGCCTCGACGATCGTCGTTCCTGTCGCCGGCAAGCTCTCGGACATCTACGGTCGCAAGCCGCTCTACATGACGGGAATCGTCGTCTTTGCGGTCGGGTCCACCTTGTCAGGCCTGGCACCCAACTTCTGGTTCCTCGTGTTCGCGCGATTCATCCAGGGCGCTGGCATGGGTTTCATCATGCCGCTCTCGCAGGCGATCATCGGCGACATCATCTCGCCGCGCGAGCGTGGCAAGTATCAGGGGATGATCGGGGCTTCGTTCGGCCTCGCGTCGATCGTTGGTCCCGCGGCGGGCGGCTTCATCACCGACCATTACTCGTGGCGCTGGCTCTTCTTCGTCAACCTGCCCTTCGCCGTGCTCACGCTCATCGTTGTCTGGCTGTACATGCACGTTCCCAACGAGAAGCGCAAGCACTCAATCGACATCGCCGGGAGCGTGACGCTGTCGCTGGGGATCACCTGCCTGCTGCTCGCGACCGTGTGGGGCGGCACGCAGTACGCCTGGAATTCGTGGCAGGTCATCGGTCTCTACGCGGCAGCCGCCGTCCTGCTCGTGTCGTTCGTCTGGGTCGAGAGGCGCGCGCCAGAGCCGGTCCTCCCTCTTCATCTGTTCAAGAGCAGCATCTTCACCTTCTCCAACATCGCCGGAATCGGCGTCGCGATGACGATGTTCGGGGCCATCTTCTTCCTGCCCGTTTACGTGCAGGGCGTGATCGGCAACAGCGCCACCAACTCGGGCGCGATCCTGGTCCCCATGCTGCTGGCGATGGTCGTCAGCAGCATTGCGAGCGGCCAGCTCATCTCGCGCACAGGCCGGTACAAGGTCCCGATCCTGGTGGGATTGGTGGTCATGGCCGCCGGCTACTTCATGATCACGACCTTCGACGTCAACACGAGCAACCAGACCGTGGTCGAGGCCATGGTCCTGATCGGGCTCGGCCTTGGCGTGACGATGCAGACCTACACGCTGGTGGTGCAGAACTCGGTCGGCCGGGCGGACATGGCGGTGGCAACGTCCGCGACGCAGCTCTCGCGGTCGATGGGATCGGCCCTGGGCCTCGCGATCATGGGCACGATCCTCACGCAGGGCATGGCGTCATCGATGGCGAAGTACATACCGGCCAGCGCCCTGCAGAAGTTCCAGTCGTCGGGAAACTCAGCCACCGCCGGAGCTGTTTTCGACCCCGCGCAGCTGATGCACCTTCCCCCGGTGATCGCCATGGGCATCCGCCACGGCTTGTCGGATGCTCTGCATCCCGTGTTCGTGGCCGGCCTGGTGATGATCGTGATCTCGTTTGTCGCCACGCTCTTCATCAGGGAGGTCCCCTTGCGCCAGACCGCCCACGTCGCGGCAGGGCGATCTGCCGTCGCAGCGGCCAAGACCGGGGAGTCAGCCGTCTAAACTGACCGACCGTGACCGCAGGGTTCTACGTGAATCAAGCGTTCAGCAGGTCGTGATCTGAGGCTTTCAGAGAGCGACCAACTCCCGGTTGAAGGAGGCTAGATTCCGTACGTGGAACAGAACGTGACTAAAGACCAGCGAATCATGTGGGTGTTCGGGATTGCCGCCGCCCTGGCGGCTATCGGTGCGCTAGCGCCGCTCGCGTTCACCATCGGGGCCCACAGCCGCGTCGGCAGCGTCGCCATCCCTTTCGGCATTGCTGCCATCGCGCTCGCGGTCAATGCTGTCATCTACCACCAGGGCCGTGTCGTTGCAGTCGCCCTGTACTTCGTGGCCGGGCTCGCGATCGTGTACGGCATCCTCGCGATGCTGGCGATCCCGCTTCGCCTCGCCGTGGTCGGCACCTGCCCGGCCGCGCCGGCCCACTGTCCAGCTGGTTTCGAGCCGCCGCTCACCAGCGGTGAGAACAGCGGCCTTGGGACAGCAACGTTCTGCGGCATCCTCGCGATCTTCATCGGCTTTTACGGACTGGTCGCCCTCTACCGCCGCTCCCGCTCAGCCGGAACCGGGATCGAGCCCAGGGCATGGCCCGCAACGCCGCCGATCTCGCCGGCCCAGGCGGTGGAGGCGCCAGCGCCGTCAGTCGAATCGATGCCGGCCACGCCTGCAGAACCCACGCCCGTTGCGGTTCCTGAATCTGCACCGCCTCTGCCGCCGGAGCCTGGGCCGCCGGCGGAGCCTGAGCCCGCCGCGATTGCCGAACCCGCACCGGTTGCCCCGCCGGCTCCCAAGCGGGCCCGAAAGCCGGCTGCCAGGAGGCCGGCGCCGAAGCCACCTGCGCCTGTCGAGGAGGAGCTCAAAGAGCTGCCGGCTCCTGAGGAACTGAAGGAGCTGCCCCCGCCCGCCTGACGGCCGGTCTTACTATTCGGAGCAGGCCGATGGATTTTGCCTTTTCCGCAGAGCAAGAGATGCTCCGGCGCTCCGCACGCGACTTCCTCGCGAAGGAATGCCCGCCGAAAGTCGTGCGCAGGCTCATGGAGGAGTCGGACGCTTACGATCCCGCACTCTGGTCCAAGATCGCGGCCCTCGGATGGACCGCGCTCGGCATCCCAGAGGAGTACGGCGGGGTCGGCAGCTTCCTCGACCTGATCGTCGTCCTCGAAGAGGCCGGGCGCGCGCTGCTGCCAGGGCCCTTCTTCGCGACGATGGGTTTCGCGGTGCCCGCGATCATCGAGGCCGGCACCGAGGCGCAGAAGAAGAAGGTTCTGGGTGCCATTGCGGAGGGCAAAGCCCGCGCGACACTAGCCATGACGGAGCCTTCGGCGCGATGGGACGCATCGGGGATCGCCATGACCGCGAAACCAGGCGGCGGCGGCTGGCAGCTCGATGGGGTCAAGCTCTTCGTCCCCGACGCCGCCAACGCCGACTACACGGTGGTTGCCGCGCGAACCCGTGGCGAGGGCGAGGACGGGATCAGCCTGTTTCTCGTCGAGGGCAAGCCGAAGGGCATGTCCGTAAACCAGCTGCAGACGCTGGATATGACCAGGCGCTGGAGCGAGGTTCGCTTCGACAAGGTCGAGGTGAGCGCCGACGCGTTGATGGGCGCGCCACACAAAGCATGGCCGGCATTGAAACGCGCTTTGGAATGGGCTACGGCCGCGCTGTGTGCGGAGATGGTCGGCGGCGCTCAGAAAGTGCTCGAGACCTCCACCGACTACGCGAAGACTCGTCACCAGTTCGGCAAGCCGATCGGCATCTACCAGGCCGTATCACACAAGCTCGCGGACATGCTCGTGCTGTCGGAAAGCGGGCGGTCAGCAACGTACTACGCCGCATGGACCGTCGACGCCGACGCGCCCGATCGGGCGCTCGCGTCATCGATGGCGAAGGCCTACGTTTCAGACGCTTATCGCAAGGTGGCGGGTGACGGCATCCAGGTGCACGGCGGAATCGGCTTCACTTGGGAGCACGACATGCACCTCTACTTCAAGCGGGCGAAAGCTTCAGAGGTGACCCTGGGCGACGCCACATACCACCGAGAGCTAGTAGCCCAAGCCCTCGATCTGTAAGGCGCCTGGCTAGGACTGGCCGGCGACGTGGGGCCAGGAGTCGAACAACGCGATGTCGACCGAGCCGCTCTCTACGCCCGCGATGTCGTAGACGTAGGTCTTGCCGTTGGCGGCCGGTCCGCCGAAGCCACACGGGGTCGTGGTCGTGCATAGCTGCTCACCGGCGTACCAGATCAGAGTCGGTGTGAGAAAACCCGGATTCGCTCGCGGCTCGGGGGAGGCGAGGGCGACGGGACCTCCGTTGGTGTCGAGGATCCCGACCAGGTGGTTGCCCTGCGGATTGAGCGACGTGAATGTGATGTGGCTTCCGTCTGAGCTGGGCCATGGGCGGATCCACTGCAGGCCCGCCGACACCGTCTGGACCTTCCCGGTGGGTTCCCACACCTGCACGCCGGCTGTAGTGCGGAAGTAAAAACGTGCGCCGTTGGCGGCCCACGCGCCCATCGTGCCGTCCGCGCGACTGTAGACGCTCTTGTTATCGGAGAGGCGCACGATTTGAATCGGCGGGGTGGTCGACGAAGCGTTCTTCTGTGTCGTAAAAGTCTCCTCGACGGCGACGTACTGCCCGTCGGCGGAAAAACCAACCATCGCGTCGTCGTTGTCGCCATCCACGCCTCGGGCCCCAACCGTGCCCAGGGCGCTCAGCGTCTTGTCGCCGGCGGCCGACAGTACGTGCCACTTCAGGCCGGTCGCGTCCGAGCTGAGGTAGCTGAGCTTCTGCCCATCAGGGCTCCACGCGTAGACCCAGCTCGCGTATCCGCCCGAGCTCCACGCACGCACAAGCGACGTCGTGCTTGTCGTGAGGTCGACGAGGTAGAGACCTCCAGGCGAACCGAGGCTGCCCGTGGTCACGATGTACGACACGCGCGTGGAGCTCACGAACCGGAAGTTGCTGCCGCCGCTGAAGCCGCAGCGAGTGACCGGGTGAGTGAGGTCGGTCACGTCGCGCACGACGATCCCCTGGACCCCGCGAAGCGTGACCAGCGCGAGCTGGTGGCCGGCCGGAATCTGCGAGGAGCACACGACAGCCATGGGAGCCGGTGGAGTTGGGCCGCCAGGCGCGGGGCTGGGGAACGGAAGTGGCGACCCGCTCGCGGTCGGCGACGTCCCGGCGGCTGACGGTGACGTTTTCGCGCTGCCAGGGTTGTTGCCGCACCCGACCGCAAGCAGGACGAGGACTATGAGGAAGCGTTTCACCCCGCGTGCATTCTGAGGCTCCGGACCTGGTTTTCAGCCGCCGGCGAGGAGCCTGAACACGACCAGCCCGAAAAGGGCGCAGGCGGGGATGACGATGCCGCGGTAGAGGGACCAGTAGCCCGCCCAGGCTTCCCTCAAACGATCGAGGCGGCGGCCCGAGCCGAATACGAGCGACCAGTAAATGGGCAATGCCGCGCCCGTGTTGAGGGCGAGGGCGAGCAGCGCGATGCCGCCGGCGCCGGCAAGCCAGACCTGTAGGGGCGCGGACGTGCCGAAGCCGGCCTGGATCCCCCAAGCGATCGCGGCCGCGACGAGGCCGAGCAACGCAGGCGCGCCGAGCAGGAAGAAGGCGGCGAAGCTCACGACCACGAGCGCGAGCATCAAAGCAAGCGTCGCGACGACCCCGGCCAGGGCTGCAGCGGCGATCGTGGCGCCATTCGCCTTGGCCGGGCTCTTGGCTGCAACCGGCGCGTACGCGACCTGGGACGTATCGTTCTGCACCTGGCCGCCGCCGGATGCCCACACGGAAGTCCAGGAATGCAGGTTGGCGTTCGACGTGAGGCCCGCAGCGATGCCGGCCGGGGCCACCGCGAGCACGAGGCCGACAGCGATGGCAGCCGCGTTGCGGCGGATGACTGCGATCGGCAGCCATATGCGCCGAGGTCTCCGGGTTCCGATGCCGGTCTCCATGAGGCGTTCGCGATCGAAGGTGGCGCCACAGAGAACGGTGAGCGCGAAGCACGCCGTCAGCGGCAGCAAAAGCGAGCCGATAGCGAGCGGGGAGCGGAACACGAAGAGCGCGAGCGGGAGGTCGGCGACAGCGGCCGAAACGGGCGAAAGCAGGAACGACCACGCGCCTCCAGCCGCGCCTTCGCGCGGAAAGAGCATGAAGCCAAGCATGCGGCCCATCGCCGCCCAGTAAGCGGTGACCGCGGCGACGAACGCGAACACGGGCAGCAGGTCCCAGGGGGCGCTCTGCCCGAAGAGCGAAAGCAGCGTCATGCCGGCCGCCATCCAGAACGTCACCCACACGGCGCTGACCACCGCCCCGGGCAGGACCTCGAGCCAGATGAGGGACGGGTCGTCGACCGGCGTGTACAGCAACACCTCCAGCGATTGCTGCGCTTTCTCCCACCAGATCCCGATCGAGCTCTTGATCGACTCGAGAAGCGCGAACGACATGAAGAAGAGCGGCAGCAGCAATCCCGCCTGCAGGGCGACGCCGCCAGTGAACCTCTGCGCCAGCGATCCGACCCCGGGCAGCTGGCCGAACAGCGACGTGGCGGCGACGAGCAGCAGAACGAATGCGTTCAGGTACATGACCCAGCTGAGGTCGCCGCGTCGCCACCACGAGCTGACGTAGAACGGCAGCGAGTGGCGCAGCAGCGGCCATTGATTCCGCAGCGAGCCGAACATGCGTGGCGCGCCGATTCCCGAAATCACGCGGGCAGGCGCTGCCGCGACCGGTATGGGCTCGGGCAATGGCTCGTCCATGGCTTTGAGGTAGACGGACTCGAGGCTCGTCTGCTGCTCTTCGAGCTCGTAATAAGGCGTTCCCTCGGAGGCCAACCGCTTCTGCAGCTCGGCCGCGAAATCCGCGCGGTCGGCCACGGCGGCGTGCCAGTCGAGGCTGTACGTGATCCGCTCGCCGTCCAGCTCGAACGCGAGCGTGTGCTCTTTCAGCCAGATCTTCAGGTCATCAGGGTCAGTTGGCGGGCGGCTGAGGCGCACCGCGAAACGCCGCCCCACTCCGGCTTCGCGGCGCAGCTCGTCGAGCGTGCCGTGGGTGACGATGACGCCTCGTCGCATGATCGCGATGCGGTCCGCCATCAGCTCGGCCTCACCGAGCACATGGGTCGTGACGATCAACGCGGCGCCTCGTGCGCGCTGCTCGCCGAGGTAGTGGCGCATGTCTGCGGCAGCCACGGGGTCGAGGCCGGCGGTCGGCTCGTCGCAGAAGATCCAGTCCGGGTCGTGAAGCGTGGCGCGGATGAGCGCGACCTTCTGCGCCATGCCGCGCGAATAGGCGGCGAGGATGGTGTCGGTGCGGTCCGCGAGCTCGAAGCGCTCTAGCAGCGTGGCGATGCGCCTCGCGCGCACGTCCGCGGGGACGCCGTATAGGTAGCCGAAGTGGTCGAGGTACTCGACCGCGGTGTTGCGGCCGTAGAGCCGCGCCTGGTCGGGCACCACCCCAAGACGCGCACGGACCTCATCCAATTTCTCCGGCACGCGCAGGCCGTCCAGCTCGATGAGGCCGGTGTCGGGCCGGAGGATTCCACCCAGGCACCGAAGCGTCGTCGACTTGCCGGCGCCGTTCTGCCCCAGCAGGACGAGGATCTGACCGCGCTCGACGTGGAGGTCCACGCCATTGACGGCGTGGACGTCACCAAAGCTCTTGCGGAGGCCCTCGACCCGGATCAATGGACCGTGGAGTCTAGGACCCGGCGATCAGATCGAGGCTCTATTTGAGCCGGCTGAGCAGGGGCTCCAGGCGGTTCATGACCTGCTGGTGGACGTGGTCTCTCGAACCGGTGGCGTCGAGGCGCGCGAACCGCTGCGGCTCGTCCTGAGCGAGACGTTCGTAGGCGGCGGCAACGCGGTTGTGGAAATCGATCGACTCACGCTCGACGCGATCCGGCTTCTTGCCGGCCTTGGCCAGGCGCTCGAGCCCACTCTCGACCGGAACCGACAGCAGGAATGTCACGTCGGGACGAGGGAAAGTCGATGGCCAAGTCGTGGGTACGCCGCGGGCGCCGCCCTGGTAGGCCAGCGTGGAGTCGTGGTAGCGGTCGGCGACCACGATCTGTCCCGCCGCGAGCGCGGGCGCGATGACCTCGGCGATCAGCTGCCGCCGCGCGGCCATGAACAGGTACATCTCGGCCTCGGCGTCGAGCTCGAGAGCGCCGTACAGGACGATCTCGCGGATCCGCTCGCCGAGCTCGTTGCCGCCCGGCTCGCGCACCATCACCGGTTCGCGGGCGGCGAGCGCCTGCCCGACCAGCTCGACCTGCGTGGTCTTTCCCGACCCCTCGGGGCCCTCGAACGTGATGAACAACCCTGACATCTAGACGAGTGGGTCTTCAGGTGTCGGCGTGATGCGCAAGCGGCGCTGGGGCTCCTTGCCCATGCTGCGCGCGGAGAGCTCGTTTTCCGCGACGAGCTGGTGCT
>VBHB01000077.1 GCA_005880315.1 Chloroflexota bacterium
CAGCCGCGTGCCGCTTCCGATACGCAGGGGCACGACCACCACGGAGGCTTTGGCAACATAGGGCCGGATGTCCTCTACACGCCCGGTGTGGATTACGCCATCGCCAAGCAGCGACCGGACGTCGTCGGGCAGGCCCCAACCCACCGCCGTGAACACAGCATCTCGACGCGAAGCACGAATCGCCGGAAGGATGCGGCGTATGAAGTAGCTCACTCCGTCCGCATTCGGCCGGTAGGTCATGAGGCCGGTGAACACGATATGTCCTGGGGTGGCCGGCGAGGTGGTGGGCTGGAAGTAGTCGAGGGCAACGCCGTTCGGCACCACGGCCGTCGGGATATTCGGTGCCGCGCTATTGACGACGGCACGCTCCCGCTCGGAGGTGAGCACGCAACCCTTGACCCGCTGCCAGGTGGCGATCTCTTCGCGCTCGGCCTTTCGACATTCGTTCGCCGCGAAGGCGCGCCGAATTGGCGAGCTCTCGACCGCGTTGCTCCGCTGCAGGAGCTCGTACTCGAGGTTGTGCTCGTCCAGAACCACTGGCGTATTTCCAAAGTCGAAGCTGGACATCGCACTCGACTCGACCTGCACCAGGTCGTACGCGCCATCGCGTAGAACCTTCGTCAACCTCGCCTGCATCTGCGAGGTGACATAGCGCCGAAGGTGAAAAGACCGCGGGCTGATCACGGCGCCCGCCTGCAGCAGGCGCCGCTGAGCGATCGAACGTTCGACGTCGGGCACGATGAAAACCTGGTCGCAGATCTCGCCCAGGGTCTGTCTCGCCTTCGCGTCTGGTTCGCCTCCGTAGCAGAGCAGCGAAACGCTGTTGCGCGCTGACAGCTCTTGCAGGATGCTGAAGACGCGGATGTTGAACCCCCACATGGGTGGGTACGGCAGCGATGGCGTCACAAGGAGGATTCGCTTTCCGCCCCGAACAGTCATGCCGTTGCGCTCGCCGAGCGGCGCCTCCGCACAGCCGAGTAGAGGTTGCGAATCTCGTCCACCGCGACGGCCCGCAGGACGATCGCAAACAGCGAGAACATCGCGATGCCGGCGAGGACCTGGACCGGAAGGCCCAGCGTCCGAACGGCCAGGACCCCCGCCGCCATCACAATCGTGGCGAGCGCTGCGCGCCCCAGCCTTAGGAACGAGGCCTGGTTGAGCAGCCCGGGAAGAATCAAGACGCCGGCGATCGACATCAGGCCTTCCGTCACCACGACGGAGATCGCCGCGCCGATCGCACCGTTCCCTGACCTGGCCTGGAAGTAGTTGATCAACACAAGGTTCAGAGCGACGTTGACCACCAGCGCGCCCGCCATGACCTTGGTCCAGATGATCTGACGGCTGCTCGCCACCAGCACCTGCCAGATCAGGATGTTGAAATAGCAGAAGGGCACGGAAGCCAGGAGGATCGACAGGACGATGGCCGACGCGCTGAAGCGCGCACCGTAGATCAGCTCGATCAGCGGCGCGCCCACAAGGGCAGCCCCGGTGGCGATTGGTAGACCGAGGACTGCAACCAGCTCCACGACCGGCCTGGCCCGAGCCTGCAGGGCAGCAAGCTGGCCGTCATAGGATGCCGCCAGCCGGGGCAGAAGCGCGGTAGAGACGATGACGGGCAGGAAATAGAGCGTTGTGACCAGGCGGCTCGATACGCCGTACCAGCCGACGACGGTCGCGGACGTGAAGACCGCGAGCAGCACGGCGTTGATCCACAGATACGAGCTGTGAATGATGTAGTTCGCGGAAAACGGGAGGCTCTCCACGGCCAGGGCGGCCGCGCGCCTCGCCTTGACTTGCCACATGATCCGGAACTGTGGACGCGCCCATCGGACGTTGAGCAACAGGGTGAAGGCCTCGATGGCCGCGGCCAACGTCGCCAGCGAGATGACACCGAAGCCGAGCAGGACGAGCGCAATCCCGACAATAGAGTTCAAGAGCTTCGTGATGACGCCGGTTGCGGCGTACCGACCCATGTTCTCGGTCGCCTGAAACGCTGATTGGAAGGGCAGCTTGAGGATCGTGGGGAGCATCGCCGCCGTGGCCAGCCACAAGATGACCCTCTGCTCGGCGTCGAAGTGCTGAAAGCCGATGAAGACGCCCATTATCGCCACGGCCGGCACATAGAGGACCGCCTGGATGAGGAGCGCCGTCGCGATCAGCTCGCCAGCTCGACTTCGGTCCTGCGCGATCTTTCGGACCAGCAGGACGGTGAGGCCGAGCTCGACGATCGTGAGGAGAATGCTGGTCGCTGACGTCGCGGTGGTCAGCTCGCCGATGCCCTTGGGGCCGAGAACGCGGGGGACGACAACCGTCCAGGCCAGCGTGAGGCCCCAGGTCACCAGCTGGCTCCCCGCGAGCACCCCCAGCCCGCGCACGAATCGGTGACGAGAGTCGACTGATTCCTGGACGTCAGCCTGGGCGACGGCTTCGACGATCACGAGGCGCTCAGCGCAAGGCCATGAGTTTTGGTCAGGTCGCCCATCAGGGCGAGGATCGAGCGGTTGTTGCGGGCCATGTCGTGATCGCGGCGCGCCAGGTCGAGACCCGCCCGGCCCATCGCGGCACGCCGCGCGGGGTCGGCGATGAGGGCGGCCAAGGCCTGGGTGAGCCGGGCGGGCGAGCCGGGCGGGACGAGGAGGCCAGTCTCTCCGTCCCGGACCAGCTCGGTGATCGCGCCCACGGGCGTCGAGACGACGGGCAGCCCGCTGGCCATGGCTTCGGCGATCGCCTGTGGCAGGCAGTCACCCCGGGCGGGAAGGACGAACAGGTCGGCTTCCAGGAAAAGGCGCACCAGCTCAGGCGATTGCGGTCGCAGCCCGCGGTGGATCCGGACCTTCACGCCTCGATGCGACGTGTCCGGGTTTGCGCTTGTAACCATGTCCAGCTCCACCTGGCCGCGCAGGCCTTCCAGCGCTTGCAGCAGGTCGAGACCGCCTTTTCTCTCGAGGTCGCCCCCCACGAAGAGGAGCCGGATCGGACCCTGGCGCTCGCGCGCGGCCGGCGGAGCGAAGACGGAGACATCGACCCCGGGGGGGATGACGCGAATCTTTTCGCCCGGGACGCCGTAGTCCTCGCGCAACGAATCGGCCGCCCACCGGCACCAGGTGACGATTCCCGCCGCGGCGCCGAAGGTCCGCCGGTTGACCGCGCGTTTGGCCGCCTCGAGGGCCGGATTCGAGACGCTATGAGAGTAGGCGCTGCCGACGCGGTCGAAGTTGACAGGTGTCGCGTCCAGGGAGACAACTGTCGGGACGCGTCGCATGATGTCCGTCGCCAGGAGGGCGGCCACCTGCGTATGGATGAAGATGGAATCAGCCGGCCGCGCAGCAAGCTGCCGCCTCAACCCGCGACGGGCAGCCCAGCTCGCGCGAAAGGACCAGTTTCGGAGCCCGGGGATTCGCTCCCACGCGTGGCGACTCTCGAAATCGACGTGCAGGAACGCAGCGTCTATATCAGGGTCGGCTCGCACCACGTGCTCCAGGTTCTTGCTGTGGGCCGCGTGCCCAAGCGTCTGCTCGAGAACGAAGACAAAGTCATGCATCGGCAAGCTTCGGCAGCCGGTTGAGCAGGCCGAGCACGACGCCGAACACGATGAGGTTCCGGTAGCTGTCGAGCTGGAGGTCGCTGTATCCCTGGATGATCTCAGCGGCGATCGCGGCCACCGCGAAAGCGGCGACGGTGTTGAGCAAAGGATCCTTCCGCGTTGCGAGCTGACGGCATGCCTGTAGGATCGCGATCCCCACCAGGCCCCAGAAGACAGCCCATCCGAGCGCGCCCATCCGCATCCCGATCCAGAGCAGCGTGTTGTGAGGGATGTAATTCCAGAGTGGATAGACGTACGAGATGTCGGCCATCGGAAAAATCACAAACATCGGGATCCCAAGGCCGATGCCGAACAGGGGGCTCGTCTTGAAGTTGGCGAGGATGTTGGCGTCTTCGGCGACCCGATAGATGTTGCTTAGATAGTCACGCTGGTCGGGGATAAACATCGAGCGGATGGGCCGCACAAGGTCACCTGTGAGCCCGGTGGTGTGGTTCCAGTAGCCCACGGTGAACGTGGTTATAAGCACCACCGCCAACACCGTGACCCCCAACCAGAGCGACCTGTGCTCGTCTTCGAAGCGGATCGCCAGGAGCATGATCGCGGCAACGCCCGCGATCAAAGCCAGCTCGGCGGCTCGGCGCTGATTCACAAGCATTGCGAAAAAGCTCGCTGCCGAACCAACCACCAGGAGGGCCCTCATCCCGCGGCTCATCCCCTGGCCCCAAATCAGCGCGGCTATGGTGGCGAGGATGAAGAGCGCGAAGAAGTAGGACTCTTCGTGGGCCATGATCGCTTCGTAGCCCGCGGTGCTGCCGTGCAGGGTCACGAAGTAGCGGTAAAAGGCCACACCAATCTTCAGGCCGACGGCAAGAAACATGACCACGGCCAGGCTGCGGACCTGCCGGCGGTCTTTGACGAGGTTCGCCGCCATCAGAAAGGCCACGAAGCCATATGCCTGCGGGCGCAGCTCCCACAAAGACTTCAACCAATCGCCGTGGCCGAAGACGCCGTGGATCTCTGCCGCGACGACGACAAGCATGAAGACGAGGTAGGCGCTGACCACCGGTCCGCTTGCCAGCGTGAGATTCCGTCGGGAAATCCCAGCCAGGAGCCAGACGACGATCACAAACAGCATCAGGATCTCGGCTGGTGAGATCGGAATGCCGGTGACCCCGGCGGACGAGTTGGCGTTGTTGAGGTTCAAGAAGAATGGAACGTGATCGGTGAGCGAGTCGGCGAAATTGAGCGGAAAGATCTCGAAGATGAGGGTTGCCGCAAGCAGCAGGTAGAGCCCTCTGACCGGCTCGCGCACAACCCAGTTCACCACGAGCAATGCAGGCGGCACCGCGGCCAGCAGGGCGAGGGGGGGATAGATGGTCAGGCCGAGGCCGATTCCGACCAGGATCGCGATCAGCCCGGCGAAGATGAACGCCCCGACCGGACGCGATTCACGGTCGGCCCATGCACCGGCGTCGCCGGCGTAGGTCGACACCTCAGGCGGCCTTCAGGCGCAGCAGGGTGAGCGAGTAAGGGCTGAGGCTGATCGCGGCGCCCGAGCTGACGGCCGAGTCCTGGACGATCTGGCTCGAGCCAGCCGCGACTTTGAACCGATCGAGGGAATGGGCACCGCTCACGCCGAGATTGAGGTTGACCGTCGCCGTGTGGGTCGAATCTTCGTTGGCGAGCACCACATCGACCTCGCCTGTATCCGAGTGCCGGCTTCCGAAAGCGGCGACCTGACCCGCTCCGCTCTGGCACGGCAGCGAGCGGTCACCGAAGTTCGCGCCATGTCCGTCGTAGTTGCGGTAGAGGCGAAACGCCGCACCCGCTGGGCTTGCGATCGGGGGTGACTGCCAGTAGCTCGCCATGTCCACGCCGTCGCGACCAAATGTCCCCAGCACCACGGCGAGCGCGACCGCGCCGCTCGCGTCCTTCTCTCCTCCCCACCGGTATTCGGTGATCGCGAGCTTTGTGCCCGGATAGTTGGCGGCGATCCAGGCCTTCAAGCGAGGGATCAAGTTGACCGGCACGCCGATCCAGGATTCGTCGGTGTAGTTGGCGTCGTCCAGACTCCGGGTCGACCTGATGCGAAGCTGCTGGGTCGCTGGATCGCTCGCCGATGAGTCGACGCCCGAAGCCTGCGGGTAATAGTGGACGTCGAGGTAGTCGAGCGTCCGAACCCCCGCGGCCTTGTCATGTTTGGCGATCTGCGACAGCCACCAGGCAAGGAAGGGTTGACCGCCGTGGGCGTTGCGGTCGGCATGCGTCGCGTAGTTGTCGCTGCCCCGGTCGAGCGCCGAGTACATGTAGGCGGTCCAGCCAGAGGAGTCAGGTCCGAGCAGCTGGGCGCTCGGGTCCTGGGCTTTGACCGCCGACGCATATTGCTCGTACATCGCGACCATCGCTTCGTAGCCCATCTCGGTCGGGTGGACATCGGTGTCGGTGGTCGACCAGAGGTCTGGTTCGTTGCCGATGGCGAAATAGGTCGGGCCTTTTGGCGCGGCGCCGAACTTGTCGACGAGGTGGTGGATCCACTCGTCCTGGTAGACGGCCTGCGCGTTGGGGTCGGCCGGGTCGCTCAGCGGCCCAGGCTTGGTCGGGAGCGATGCCACGCTCGTCGCCGCCTGGTTGGCGTGGGGG
>VBHB01000061.1 GCA_005880315.1 Chloroflexota bacterium
GCCCAGGAACGGCACGAGCGTGTCGTAGCGGTAGATCACAGTGACTACGACGGGAAAGCAACCTTGGTACTGCGGGCCGGCGTACTCGGGCGCACGCGCGCCGAGGTCGCCTGGAACTGGATCGCGTCCCAGCGCGCTCCGCGCCGCTGCACAGCTGACATAGCTGCCCGCGGGGCCCTGCTCGGTGGGATAGATGCAAACCGACGCTTTGCCCACCGCCGGGTTCGGGCAGTTCGCCGGCGAAGCCTCCGAGAGGTTGGCGCCCGACGAGCCGAAGCCGCCGAGAACCGAGAGCACGGTCTGGTAGATGCGGTTGCTCGTGAGGCAGCCGCTGCCGTTCGCGGTTGTCACCTGCGTGGTGCCGGAGCACGAACCGGTCGATGCGCCGAACGGGCTGTCGTACGGATCGGCGTTGGCCACGGCCTGCCTCGCGCCCTGCCGCGCCGCCTCGGCCACGGTCGTCGACACCCAGTCCACCCGGAACAGGTCGATGGTGAGCGCGAGCAGGAAGAACAGGATCGGGAACATGAGTGCGAACTCGACGAGCGCCTGGCCCTTCTTGTTCAAGGGCAGCATCAGTATTCGCTCCTCTGGAACGAGCTCACCGTGATCGGTACGGCTGTCCCCACGATCGGCCAGAGCAATACGGTGACGATCCGCATGCGGTCCGTGATCGTGGCGGTGACGGAGTCGGCGCCTGGATCCATCGGTCCGTTGCCATTGGCGTTGGCGTTCGTGACCGCAGCCCCGTTCAGGCAATGGAAGGTGATCGAGAGCGTCGACCCCGCGATCACGGAGCCGGCGGGGGTGCCGTCGCTCGAGCTCTCGAGCGCGGCCTCGTTCGCGATCGTGGCGATCGGCCCTCCAACGGGCGGAATCGGAGATGAGACTGTCACGGCCACCGGCCCGCTGCCGGTGCTCGAGCAGATGCTGTCGGCGGTCGCCTGCTGGGCAGGCGACACCGCGACCCGCAGGGCCTGGCGAACCGAGTTCGTGACTGCTTCTCGGTAGTAGAAGGCTCGGCCGATGTCGGTCACGCCCAACGCGAGCAGCAGCACGACCGGCAAGGTGATCGCCGTCTCGACCAGCGATTGGCCACTGCGAGATCGCGGGCCGCGCACGTGCAGTGCCCGCGCCTTCTCAGCGCGTGATTCCATAAGTCACTCCCCTCTCGCGTGGTGTTCCGAGCGCCCGATGGCAGCTCGTTGACTTGACACTTAAAACGATGCCGCCCTGGGTGTCTTGCCGATGGGGGTGGTTTTAACCTTCAGCGACAGGGGTTATTAAGGAACGCGATCTTGAAGCCTGGCCGGACCTGGCTTCCTGAAGCGCCTTAATCTTTTCTGCACCCGTGGCGATAATCGTGTGCCCGCAGCCGGTGGCGGCCGAGATCGGCCTCGAGGTCATGCGCCGAGGTGGCAACGCGATCGACGCCGCGGTCACGTGCGCGTTCGTCCAGGGCGTCATCGACCCTCAGATGTGCGGCATCGGCGGCTGCGGCGTGATGCTCGTGCACAGCCCCAAGCACGGCGATGCGCTTTTGGAGTTCTACGCCACCGCAGGCTCTCGAGCGCGCGAAGACCAGTGGGAGCGCCTCTTCCTGCGCCAGGCGGCCGACCGGTACGGCTACGTGCTGGACGGGTGGGTGAACGACGTCGGCTACCAATCGGTGGGCGTCCCGGGAACCGTGGCGGGGCTGCACGAGGCGCTGACGCGGTACGGAACGATCACGTGGGCGCAGGCGATCGAACCCGCCATTCCTCTCGCCCGAAATGGTTTTCCGGTGACCGGGTACATGCACGGCTACTGGACGACCGACTACGGGCCCGACGTGGTGCCCAATCGGCAGCGCATCCAGGCGACGCAGGCGGCAAGAGCGATCTACACCCGTGACGGGGAGCTGTTCGCGATCGGAGACAGCTTCGTGCAAGCCGACCTCGCGCGGACTCTCGAACGGCTCGCCGACGAAGGTCCGGATACCTTCTACCGCGGCCTGATTGCCGACCAGATCGCTTCTGACTTCGAGGCCAACGGCGGCCTGATCACACGGGAAGATCTCGACGGCTATCGCGTCAACGTTGTCGAGCCCCTGCGAGGGACCTATCGCGGGCTGTCCGTGGTGACTGCGGGACCACCTTCGGCGGGCGTCACGCTGCTCCAGATGCTGAACTACCTCGAGGGGTACGACATCGGGGCGCATGGGTGGCCGAGCACCGAGGCGGCGCGACTCCTCATCGAAGCGATGGCGTGGGCGGTGGCCGACCGCGAGCTTCATGTCGCCGATCCGCACTTCATCGAGGTTCCCACCGGAGCCCTGGCCGACAAGGGCTACGCGGCCAAAGCCCGCCAGGTGGCGGCAGTCGAGGTGGGGGCGGTGCACGACCGGCCGGACACGACTCAGGTTTGCGTGGTCGACGACTCGGGCAACGCGGTCTCGCTCACCCACACCCTCGGTTCGGCTAGTGGCGTGGTCACGCCCGGTCTCGGCTTTGGCTACAACGACTACATGAACTGCTTCGACCCGCGGCCGGGCCAACCCAACTCCATCCGCCCCGGCAAAACGCGCGCCACGAGCATGACGCCGACTCTCGTGTTCGACGGCGACCGCCTGCGCGCGTGCATCGGGGCGCCGGGCGGGACCAAGATCGTGACGGCGATCCTGCAGGTGCTGGTCAACGTCCTCGATCACGCCATGACGCCGGTCGAGGCAGTGAGCGCGCCACGTGTCGACTGCCAGGGTGAGGTCGTGCAGGTGGAAGGCCGTATCCCGCTCGCGGTGAGTCGAGGGCTGGAGGCTCGCGGCTACAAGGTCAACCGCCGGACGCTGAGCTATGACTCCTACTTCGCGCGGCCGCAGGTGATCGCGGGCGAAAAGGACGGCTTTCTCCACGGCGCCTCGGACCCGCGCAAGGACGGGGGCACGGCTCTGGACACCGAGACCGAATGAGGTTCAAGGATCGCGTCGCCCTGGTCACCGGCGGAGGGCGCGGAATCGGGGCGGCCACGGCGAAGCTTCTTGCTTCGGAGGGTGCGCGGGTCGCGGTGTCGGACCTCGACGAGACGCCCGCTCGCGAGGTGGCGGACCCGATCGGCGCGCTTGCCGTCGCCTGCGACGTCAGCGTGCGGGCCGATGTCGATCACATGGTCGAGCTCGTGGAGAAGAAGCTCGGCGGGATCGACATCCTCGTGACGTGCGCGGGGATCATCCGCGACAACCTGCTGTTCAAGATGACCGACGAGGACTGGGATGCGGTCATCGACACCCATCTCAAAGGCACGTTCCTTTGTGCTCGGGCGGCGCAGAGGTCGATGGTCGACAAGAAGTACGGAAAGATGGTGTTTCTCTCATCGACGTCCGCGTTGGGCAACCGCGGGCAGGCCAACTACTCGGCGGCGAAGGCGGGTCTGCAAGGCATGGCGCGCACGCTTGCGATCGAGCTGGGGCAGTTCAACATCAACGTCAACACAGTTGCCCCGGGGTTCGTCGAGACGCGGATGACGCGCGCCACCGCCGAGCGGATGGGCATGGACTTCGAGACGTTCAAGCTGGGCGCCGCCTCGCAGATCCCGCTCCGCCGCATCGGCCAGCCGGAGGACATCGCCAGCGTCATCGCCTTCCTTTGCAGCGATGAATCCAGCTTCGTTTCGGGCCAGACGATCTACGTGCGCGGGGGCCCCTAGCGCCGAACTCGCCTCGATCGGCAGCAAGCAAGCTTGGGCTGCCATCGAGCGTTGTACCGCCCATGAGGCTGGGACTTGGTTTGCTTGCGAAACGGCGTGCCTCCAATCTGGCGGTACGAACCTCTGTTCGCCTTAGCGCCAAAACGCGCGCAAATCGCAAACTGGAATTCAGTTCAGCACCCAATCACGAACTTACGTTCGCCGCAGCCGCGGTGTTGTCCCAAAAGGTTGACGGCTTCCGCGGGGGTCTGCTACGTTGACCGCCGTTCTCTGGGGATCGGTCCAGCCCGCGGACCGTATTCACAACGATCGCAACGTTTAGGGGTAGACAATTGCGAGTCCATCGATACCTGACCCATGCTGTCGTGCTTGCGATAGCTGTGGCAATTTCGTCGTATGCATCGATGGACCGCCACGTCCCCACCTATTTGACGTCTCGACTCGGCACTGTGAACGCGGAAGCGGTGGTGGCCGGCCAGGGCGGCATGGCGGGTGATGTCACCCTGGGCCGCTACAGCACGATCATCAAGCCGGTGGCGATCCCGACGGCCGCGCCGGTCAACCACAAGCCGTTCACCTACACCGTGCAGCCAGGAGACTCGCTGGCCTCGATCGCGACCAAGTTCCACATCACCGTGAGCCAGATCCGCTGGTCCAACTCGAATCTCTACTCGGATGACACCGTCGCCACCGGCGACCAGCTCGTAATCCCGCCGGTGCCGGGCGTCGTGGTGACCGTCAAGGCAAGCGACACGCTCGACGCCCTCGGCGTCAAGTACCAGGTGGACCCGCAGGCCATATACGACTTCAACCGGCTCCGCACCCCGCAGCTTGTGGCCGGCACCGTGCTGGTGATACCCAACGGCGTTGGTGGCGCGTTCCCGCCGCCGCCGTCCGTCTACCAGCTGCTTATGCGCTCGGGCGTGCACAGCGCGTACCAGGTCACGGTGCTCAACTGCTGCCTCGGCCCGTACACCGGCCCGCCGCAGAACAGCTTCCCGCGAGGTTGGTGCACCTACTACGTGGCGACCAAGCGCCTGGTGACCTGGAGCGGCGACGCGGGCTACTGGTACCAGAACGCGTCGGCCAAGGGCTACGCAGTCGGGCCGACGCCGAAGCCGGGCGCGATCATGGTCACCTGGGAGAGCTGGGCCGGCCATGTTGCGTACGTCGAATCGGTGAATGCCGACGGATCGTGGGTCGTGACTGAGATGAACTGGGTTGCGTTTGGCGTCATCGATCAGCGTGTCATCAAGCCAGGCCAGCTGCGCGGCGCCCTGGTGGGGTTCATCTACTAGACCGTCACATCGTCGCGGCGGCGGGTTCGACGGTTCGTGCAGCCCACTCGGCTTCCATGGTCTCCGTGTCCGGCTTGACCGTACGCAACCCGGTCGCGGCGATGATCGCAGCCACGACGAGCAGCGTCGGCGATGTGATCAGCAGGGCGAGCTGAAGGTTGTGGAGCTGGTCCGAGATCCAGCCCACGTCGAAGGTGGAATGCGAATCGCCGAAAACATGAGAGACGAACAGCAGCAACGTGACGCTGCTGGCGCGCAGCGCGGGGGAAACGACGTTCTGTGACACCGCCGTGAACGGGCCGGACTGCAGGTAAAGCGCGACGACGGTGATAAGGAACGCCGGCACGAAAATCGGAATCGGCCCGATGTTGAGGGGCGCGATGAGCGCGATCGTGATGAAGATGGCGCCGATGAGAAAGCCGGCAATGCCTACTTCGAGATGTGCGGCAGGACGGCTCCTGGCGAGGCGATCCGCGATCCAGCCGCCGGCAAGCGTGCCGATGAGCCCGCCCGCAACCAGAACACCGCCAGAAAGAAGCCCCGCACCCGTGATGGACATGTCGAATCGCCTGTGGAGCACGGTTGGCAGCCAGAAGGCATTCGATGCGAGTACGAAATAGAGCACAGTCTGCGAGAGGACCGCGGCCCGGAGCGTTGGGATACGCATCAGGTTGATGAAGGTTCGGGCGCTGGCGTCGGTGGTGCGCCTGACGGCGATTCCGACTTTCTCCATGCTTCCGCGCAGCGGCTCGCGCATCGTGAAGGCGAGGAAGGCGAGGATCAGCCCGGGCAGGGCGGCCATGAAAAAGGCGCTGCGCCAGCCGAAATGGTCGGCTACGTAGCCGCCCCCAGCGTAGGCCGCGGCGATGCCGAACACGCTGCCTGCGCCCCAGATCGACATCACACGGCCGCGCTGCTCCTTCGGGAAGTAGTCGGAGACGAGGGATGTCCCAGCCGGGTAGTAGCTGGCTTCACCGATCCCCACCGCCGCACGGCTCAGAAACAGATGGACGTAGTTCGCGGCGAGCCCCGAGAAAAGGGTGGCCAGACTCCAGATCGTCACTCCGACCCCGATCACAGTCTTGCGCACTCCCCTGTCCCCCCAGTAGCCGAAAGGAAGGGCGGCGATCGCATAGACGAGCAGAAAGGCGGTGGCCAGGAGCCCGATCTGCGCGTCGCTCAGGTGGAACTCCGTCTTGATGGGCGTCACGATGGCGGCGCCAACATAGCGATCCAGATAATTGAGGAAGTTGATGGCGACCATCACCGCGAGGACGTAGCGGCCGTATCCTCGCGACACGGCGCCATTCTATGGTTCGGGGCGCTGCCCGAAGGCCCCCAGACATGATTGCGTACGATTACTTGTCCTTAAGTGGGTCGGCTGGGCATTGGCGAGCTCAAGTGGCTGTAAACCACCCGCGAAAGCTGTGCAGGTTCAAATCCTGCCCGGCCCACCAACCGCGAAATTCGCCGGACTAGTCGCGCACCGGACGTTGATGCTGCTGCTCGAACATCTCCCGAATCTCGCGCACTGTAGTCGCATCTTCGGGCTTCTTGTCGGCGGAGCGAAACGACACGATGCGCGGGAAACGCAGCGCGAACCCTGGCTGGTCCCCGACCTTGCCAGCCGAATGACGCGGACTGGGCGTGATCTCGTCGGCCAGGACCTCAACGACGACCTCAGGCCGCAGCCACATGTCCGGGACGAGCAGCGAGTTCACGCGCGCCGGTTTCTCGCTGACTTCCAGCCGGCTCATCTGTCTGTGCAGGTCACGCCAGCCCTCGTCTGAAAGGCCGGTTCCGAGCTTGCTGATGCTCACGAACTCATCCTTGTCGCTGTCATAAACCCCGGCCAGGAGGGCGCCGGCTCCAAACTCCGCGCGCTTTCCCTTGCCGCCGTAGTAGCCGATCAGCACGACATCGACTGTATCGGTCAGCTGACCACTGGTATTTCGCTTCAACTTCACCCAGTTGAAGTTGCGCGCGCCGGCCTGATACGGAGAGTCGAGGCGCTTCGCCACGACACCTTCCAGCCCGCGGCTTATGTTGTCGAGAAGCTCCCGCGTCAGGATCTCCACCGAATCGGTCCTCGTCAGCGGCGCCACCTGCAGGGTGTCCGATCCCTTGAGCAGCGTATCGACGATCGCAAAGCGCTGCTCGTAAGGCAGGGGCGTCAGGTCGGTCCCGTCCCGAAACATGATGTCAAACACGAACGCCCGCAGCGGTACCGTGGTGGCGAACTCGTCGATCCCCTCTTTGCGCCGGCGTGCAGTGGTCTCCTGGAAAGGTACGTACTCCTCCGACGCCGGGCTATACGCGATCGCCTCGCCATCGAGAATGACGCTCTTCACCGGGAGTGCGATCGTCGCCGCAACCAGCTCAGGAAACATCGGCGTCATCGTTTCGAGGTTTCGGGAAAAGATGCTGACCTCGCGCGCGTCCTTGTGAATCTGGACGCGGAAGCCGTCGTACTTTGGTTGGACTCCGACCAAACCGAGCTTCTTGATCACCGCCTCGGGGTTGGGCAGACGCTCGGCGAGCTGGGAGCGCAGCGGCTTGCCGACGGTGACTTTGATGGTGTCCATTCCCTCCACGCCCTGGGCCCACAGCGTCTTGGCGATCAGGCCGAGGTCCGAGCTCCGGTTGTACGCGGCCTCGAGCACGGGGCGCAGCGAGCGGTCGCCCTGCTTCGCGAACGAGAGCGCGTCCAGAACGGTCGGGTCGCCGATGCCAAGCCGCATCTTGCCCAACGTGATCCGGACCAGGTGCTTGGCCGACGCCGCATCCAGATCGCCGAGGAGGCCGGCGAACAGGTCGAGCTTCGCTTTCAAGCTGCCCTCGCCGCTCGTGCCCGCGATCTCCCACAAACGCCGGTGCACCTCGACGACAGCCGGCGTTTCAGCCCTGGTCTTCGGGGCCAAGGCGTGGGCGGTGAGGCCGAGGTCGCCAGTCTGCCGAAAGGACCTCGTGACGTCTTCCTTCGTTTTGCCATAAGCCATCGCCATCGCCGACATGAGCAGCCTTTCGCCAAGCCCGATCTCGACGGGTTCGAAGAAAGGCGCCAGCCGGCCTTGGATCAGATAGGTGATCGGCTCGATCTCTTCCACGGAGCAAGCCCGATACACCTCGGAGAGGATCCGAACCAGCTCATTGCGGCCGCTGGTCGCCTCCAGTTGATCCAGGTAGGCGGCCAGCTCGCTGAATTTCAAATGCGCTCTCGCAGCCAACCCAACGCTGCCGCGCCGGAGCTCAGGATCGAGATGTGTCCGTCGTCCTGACGCAGCCATAGCTCCGCCGGCCGAACACGGCTCGCGAGCCACTTGCCATGCGAGCTGGGCACGACCCGATCCTGGCCGCCATGCAGGATGAGAACCGGCCGGCTGACCTGCCCAGGCTCAAACCCCCAGCGGCCCACATACGCCAGGTTGTCATCCACCATTCCGCGCGGTGTTCCGTTCTTCGTCGCCTGCATGGCGACGCGGCCCAGCCAGGACCACTCGCCCGCAAGAGCAGCGTGATCAGACGGTGTGAATATTTCCGGGTCGAACTCGTTCGCCGCGAAGTAGCTTTCCAGCTCACTGCGTCCCGCCACAGCGGAGCGAAGCTCCGCCTCGCCCGAGGGGGCCATGCCCGCGTACCAATCCAGCCCCTCGGCCTCGAAAGGGGCAGTCCCAGAGACGCACACCGCCGCGATAACGCGTTCTGGCATCAGGGCCGCGCACGCCAGCGCGTGCGGCGCGCCACCCGAGTGACCCATTACGGCGAACTGGTTGATGCCACGCGCGTCGGCGACGCGAGCGACGTCCGCGGCCGCCGACGCCACATCGCGGCCTGGGTTGGGGGTCGACTCGGCGTACCCGGGGCGGTCATACGACACCCAGCGCATGCCGAGCCGCTCGGCAACCGGGAACAGCGGCTCGGGCGGCACGCCAAGGTTCGGCGTGCCGTGGTGCCAGAAAACAACCAGGCGATTATCAGAGACCTCGCCGCCGGTGTCGTAGACATGCAGGCTGCGGCCGTCGCCGACCTCGACGTCGGACTCAGTCATTTGCCGCGGGCGGCGCCGAGCAGCTGACCAAGCGTTTGGTAGTAGTCGCTCAGGTCTGGACGAGCCAGCCGCACCACCAGGTGGCGGGCGCCGGCGGCGCGGTATGCCGCGAACCATTCCGCAGCCGATTCAAGGGTCCCCGCGTGACACGCCTGCGCCCGGGTCATCACCTCGGCGGGGACACCGTAGTAGGTTCGCATGTAGACGTCGAGCTCGCCGGCCGCGCGAGCTGGCTCGTCAGCGACCGCCACCGTGAGATAGGCGCCGGTGGCGACGCTGTCGGGATCGCGGCCCGCCCGCTCCGCCGCCTCGCGCACGGCGCGAAGGCCGGATGCGTAGTCGGCCGGAGTCGGGCTGAACGGGAGCCATCCATCGAAGGTCTCGCCGGCAAGACGCAGCATTCGTGGTCCGCTGCCGCCCAACCAGATCGGCGGGCCATCCGGTCGAAAGGGCCGCGGCTGCAGCTCGAGACCCGACTCCTCATTTCGCCACAACCGCCGGCAACGTTCGACGGCGCTCAGCACTGCGCTGACCCTGCGGTCGCTCGGAACTCCAAGCGCCGCCAGCTCTGCATGCGTACCTGGCAGCTCCGCGCCCGGGCCGACCCCGATGATGAGGCGCCCAGCGGAGATGCGATCGAGGGTGGCCACCCCATGCGCCAGCGAAAGAGGGTGCCGAAGCAGCGGCAGCAGGACCGCCGTACCGAGCGTGACGCGAGCGGTCGCACCGGCAACTGCGGCCAACAGCGTCAGCGGTTCGCCGCGAGGACGCGCCAGCAAAGAGTCGCCGGCCCACACGGAGTCATAGCCGGCCTGTTCCGCCCGCCGCGCGGCTTCGATCACGAACGCGAGGTCACTGTTCCCCCACAGCAGGGCCTCCCGCGACGGGAGCAGAAGCCCGGTTGCGGCCGATTGCTTCGACATGTCATTCATGAACCCAAAGGCTAGTCGACCACCCGCCGATGAGTTTGGCCGGATCTATCGTCTAAACGAAGCGAACGACAATCCAGCGCAACAGGAGGCCGACATGAGGCTCGTCGCAACCGAGTACATCTCTCTCGACGGGGTTTTCGAAGAGCCCGGTCAGTGGTCCCGTCCGTGGTTCGACGACGAGGCCGGCCAGTTCAAATGGAACGAGTTGCAGGCAAGCGACGCGCAGCTGCTTGGTCGCAAAACATACGCGGGGTTCGCTGCCGCCTGGCCGACCATGGAGGGCGTCGGTGAGTTCGGCGTGAAGATGAACACGATGCCCAAGTACGTCGTGTCGTCCACGCTCGACAAGGTTGACTGGACGGGCTCGAAGCTCATCAAGAAAAACGCGATGGAAGAGATCCGCAAGCTCAAGCACCAGCCCGGCAAGGACCTACTCCTGGCCGGCAGCGGTCAGCTCTTCAACGCGCTGATGAAGGAGAACCTCATCGACCTTTACCGGCTCATGCTGCACCCGGTCGTCCTCGGCAAGGGCATGCGCCTCTTTCCTGAGGGCGGCCGCCGAGCCCTCGAGCTGACCGAGACCAAGCAATTCAAGAAGGGCATCGTCATCCTCGAGTACGTGCCCGCCAAAGAGCAATAGCCACCATCCTCTCTACAATCTCTCTAGTGCATCAATCCTCGGTTTCGGTCGCCCCTGCATTCGGTGAGCTGGAGCCGCATCGCGCGGAGCTGACCGCCTATTGCTACCGGATGCTGGGTTCGCCGTTCGATGCTGAGGACGCCGTTCAGGACGCGTTCGTGCGCGCCTGGAAAAGTCGCGACCGCTTCGAAGGCCGGGCCGCGATGCGCTCCTGGCTGTACCGCATCGCGACGAACGTCTGCCTCGACATGCTCAAGGGCAAAGACCGCCGGGTCCGGGCCATGGACCTCGGTCCCGCGGTCGAACCGTTGGAGAAGAACCTCAACGCCCGCTCCGACAAGATGTGGATCGAGCCCATCCCGGAAACGCTGGTCGCGCCCGAACGTGATCCCGCGGACCTGGCCATCGAAAAAGAGTCCATCCGCCTGGCCTTCGTGGCGGCCCTGCAGCAGCTGCCGGCGCGCCAGCGGGCGGTGCTCATCCTGCGCGAGGTCCTTCGCTGGGAAGCCTCTGAGGTGGCCGAGCTGCTGGACACCTCGGTGGCATCGGTCAACAGCGCGCTCCAGCGTGCACGGGCGACCCTGGCCGAGTCCAACCGAACCACGACCGATTCGCCGCCGCCGCTGAGCGAAGCAGACCGAGCCATGCTCGATCGCTACGTCGCGGCCTTCGAGCGATACGACATCAAGGCGCTGACCTCGCTCATCCGCGAGGACGCCATCCAGTCCATGCCGCCGTACGACATGTGGCTCTCCGGCCGCGACGACGTCCTGGCCTGGTGGTTCGGACCAGGAATCGGCTGCCGCGGCTCGCGCGTGCTCCCGACCATCAGCGCGAACGGGATGCCGGCGTTCGCTCAGTACAAGCCGAGCCCGAACGGCGGCTTCGACCCGTGGGCCATCCAGGTGCTCGAGCTATCCGGCGGCCGGATCGCCGAGTTCACCTTCTTCCTCGACACCCAGCGGTTGTTCCCGCTCTTCGGAATGCCCCTGCACCTCGACGCGTAGGACCTCCGCCAGCCCGGCGAAGTCGATCAGTTCGAGCAGGCAAGGATCCGCGTCCCTTAGTTCCAGCTCGCAGTCGCATCGGTGCGCGGCGACGCACAGGCGGGCCAGCTGATCGATCGTGCCGGCATCCGGCTCCCGAAGCGGGGCACAGTCCAGGACGATCCGGCCAGACCTCATCTCTGATTTAGACGCAAGCGCCGCCGAAACTAATCGGAAATACCGCCGCCAAGCGATGAGTTTTCGTAGCTGCGGTCGTCTACATGGGCATGAAGAACTCACGCTGGCTCTCCCTGATGATTCTCTGCACCGGCTTCTTGTTGATCGTCGTCGACATGACGATCGTCAACGTCGCGCTCCCTTCGATCCAGAAGGACCTGGGCTTCTCCCAGTCAGGGCTCGCGTGGGTCATCAACGGCTACCTGATCGCGTTCGGTGGCCTCCTCCTGCTCGCCGGTCGCCTGGGCGACCTCTTCGGCCGCAAGCGCGTCTACCTGATCGGCCTCGGCATCTTCACCGCCGCGTCGGTCCTGTGCGGCCTCTCGATGAACCAGCCGATGCTCATCGCGGCCCGCTTCATCCAGGGCATCGGCGGCGCGATCAGCTCCGCGGTCATCCTCGCGATGATCGTGACCCTGTTCCCGAAGCCGGACGAGCAGGCCAAGGCCTTCGGAGTCTTCAGCTTCATAGCCTCAGCCGGCGCCGCCGTAGGGTTGCTGGCGGGCGGGCTCATCACGCAGGCCGTCAGCTGGCACTGGATTTTCTTCGTCAACGTTCCCATCGGAGCCGTGACCGCCGTGCTGTCGGCTCGCGTGCTCGCATCCGACAAAGGAATTGGAATCGGCAGGGGAGCGGACGTCCTCGGTGCCGTGCTCGTCACCGTCGCCCTCATGCTCGGCGTGTACACGATCGTCGAGTCCTCTGACTACGGGCTCGGCTCGCTCCACACGATCGGCTTCGGGACGCTATCCCTCGCCCTGCTCGCCGCGTTCGTCGCGCGCCAGGCGCGCGGTCGCAACCCGATTCTCCCGCTGCGCGTGTTCGCGTCGCGCAACCTCTCCACGGCGAACGTCGTGCAGGCGCTCATGTCGTCCGCCTTCCTGGGTTTCTTCTTCCTCGGATCGCTCGACCTCGAGCGCGTGCTCAACTACGGCCCGATGGCGATCGGGCTCGCCTTCCTTCCAGTCGCGCTCGTGATGGGAGTCTTCTCGATTCGCTTCTCGGCTCAGCTGATCAACCGCTTCGGTCCGCTCACCGTGATGGTGGCCGGTCAGGTCGTCGCCGTGATCGCGTTGGCAATGCTCGGCTTCGGGCCCACGAATGCCGGCTATGCCCTTCAGCTGATGGTGCCCCTGGCACTGCTCGGCCTCGGTGGCGGCCTGACCTTCCCGTCGCTCACGATCATCGCCATGTCCGACTCCCGGCCGGACGACGCCGGGTTGGCGTCGGGCATCCTCAACACTGCCGGCCAGGTCGGCGGCGCGCTGGGTCTCGCCGTGCTGGCCACGCTCGCCGGCGGACGAACCGCAAACCTTCTCGCCGGCGGCGCCGACATCGCCTCCGCGCTCGCGGGCGGCTATCACCTCGCGTGGCTGGTCGGCGCCTGCGCGATCGTGGCCACCCTCGCACTCACACTCATCGTCCTGCGCAGGCCCGCGGTCCGGGTGGAGATGCAGGACGAGTGCCTGGAGTGCGAGGCGGCCGCGTAAACCGAACCCACATATACTCGCCGCCGATGATCGACGACCCGGTCCTCATCGAAGACTGGCACCCGATTGCGCGCGAGGAAGACCTCGTGGGCGGCGGCCCGATGGCCGCCCGCTTGCTGGGCGAGGACATCGTGCTGTGGCGCTCCGGTGGCGACTATCACGCATGGCGCGACCTGTGCGTCCACCGTGGCACGCGGCTTTCGCTGGGCCGCGTGGTCGACGGCGCGCGGCTCGAATGCCCCTATCACGGCTGGACCTACGCCACCGATGGACGGTGCGTGCTCATGCCCGCCCACCCTGAACAGGCTCCGCCCGCCAAAGCATGCGTCGCCGCGTATCGCGCGGCGGCGGCCCACGGCGTCGTTTGGGTCACCCTCGGCGGCGGCGCGACGAAGATCCCAGCATTCGGCCTGATCGAGGAGCCCTCGCACCAGGTGTTGATGGCCGGGCCTTACCGCGTCAAGGCAAGCGGGCCGCGCATCGTCGAGAACTTTCTCGACGTCGGCCATTTCCCCTTCGTACACGAGGGCATCCTGGGCGACCGTTCGCGGCCGGAGATCGAGGAATACACAGCCACGATCAATGCCGACGGCGTCCTGGCGGAGGGCGTGAAGGTTTTTCAGCCGGACCCATATGGCACCGGCGAGGGTTCGGTGGTGACCTACACCTACCGCGTCCACCGGCCGCTCACGGCATCATTCGTGAAGCATGGAGAGCACTCGTTTGGAATGCTCTTGTCGGTGACGCCGCACGACGCTGTCGACAGCACCGCCTGGATGTGGATGGCGATGAACTACGAGCCGAGCTCGCCGATGGTCGAGTTCCAGGACCGTATCTTCGCCCAGGACCGGCCGATACTCGAGTCTCAGCGCCCCGAGCTGCTGCCGCTGGACCTGCAAGCCGAGCTGCACCTCCGCAGCGACCGGACCGCCATCGCGTATCGGCGCTGGCTGCGCGAGCTCGGCGTGCGCACCGGCGCCGCGTAGCGGCCCGCGCACCCTAAGCGCTGGCGGCGAACACCTCTTTCAGCGACTTGCCATAGGGCCAGAAGCCATCCTTCTCGTCGCGCTCCCAGGCCTCACGCAGCCCAGGCTTGCCGAGGTCCCAATCGGGCCGGATCTTCTGGGTGACCTCGCGCAGGTCGCGCCGCAGGTCCTCCGCGCCGGGCCGTCCCCAGTACCAGTAGCCGTTGTACATGCTGTGGACGACCAGGCCTGGCTCGAGCACGAACGTGTACGGGATCATCGGGTCGTGGTGCGGGTCGGTGTATTCCTTGATGTCGAGGTCCTTCTGGATCTTGCGACCGGCATCTGAGAGGAAGGGCCAGTGCGCGGCCACCCCGGTCCGCATCTCGTTGAGCTCGAGAAGCGCGTCCGTCGAGATGGTCACGATCTTCGTGTAGGCGACGGTGATCTCCGGCTCGAGGTCGACCAGGACTCGATGCTGCATCCGGTCTTTCGGGCAGTAATAGCCGCGTGAGAGAACGAGGATCATCGGATCGCCGCCCTGGATCTCGG
>VBHB01000258.1:0-1567 GCA_005880315.1 Chloroflexota bacterium
GTGGCGCACGGCGTACAAGCGTCTCGCGATCGGGCGGATGCTCCTGAGCTTCGGGGAACCGGAGCGTGCAGTCTTGCGCGCGGCGATCGCGGATGTCGGGCTCGCCAAGGCGGCCGTCGTCGCCCCGGCGATCGAGCGGTTCGGGGCGTGGAAGCCGTGGCTCGAGCTGGCGACCCAGTGTTCTTCCGAAGTACTCCAGGTCCGCGTGTCCGAGGCCCTGGAGTCACTGCCGCGTGGGCGGGAGCCGAGCCCGCCGGGGGAGCGCTTTCGGCGCGCGGTCCTGGGGGCGATGCCCGACATCGAGGCGATGGAGCTCGTGGAGCGCTTCTTCGAGGTCGGCGCCCAGGTCGTGGAGTCGGCCAACCCAGTCGGGATCTTCCTCGCCGGCTGCCGCGAGTGCCTGCCCGAGTGGGAGCTCCAGGCGGCCGGCCGGTTGCGCGCCTCTCGCGACCGAGGCCACCACGAGCCCGAGGTCAAGACCCCGGAATTTTGCCCACGTGGGCAAACCCGCGAGGGTCCCGCATGCTGAGGCGACGGATCCTGATCGGGCTCCGGGCGCGCGGTCGGCAACGGGCAGGGGGCCCACGGGCCCTGGGCCGGCCCGCCGCGAGTCTCACCGAATGGAAGGCGATCCGAGCGCAGGTGCTGGCCCGCGCGGGCTGGCGTTGTCAGGCCTGTGGGGTGCGGCGCCGGCTCGACGTCCACCACGTGGTGAAGCGCTCGCAGGGCGGCTCCGACTTCGACCTCGACCAGCTGGTGGCGCTCTGTCGATGGTGTCATGACCAGACGGACGCGCCCTACGAGCGGGGCCGGCTCCTGGTGACGGTCGTGGGCGCGGGACAAGCGTGACGGCTGGCAAGTCGCGCTCGTGCTCCTCGGCGCGCTCGGCGTGATCGTGCTGATCGGCTTGCTGACCCGGCCCGAGCGGAAGCCGCGCGAGCCGCTGTACTTGGGCGGCTTCGTCACGGCGAAGACCATGAACGCCTACGCTGCCGCCGTCGGCTGCCCTGGCCAGCTCTTTCAGGACGGGCACGAGACGGTCGCGGACGCCTTCCGCGAGATTCGTCGCTGTCTCGCCAGGCGCGAGCACCCGCTGGCGCCTTCAGCCGGAGTCCCGGAATGACTCGGATGGACGAATATTCTGCCGCTCGACAACGCCCGCCGCCCGCGGAGGATCACGAAGAGGTCCCCGCGGCTCGGGCCGCACCAGGGCTCTGGAGATCGCGAGGACGGAGCGCTCCAGCCGTTACTTCACGTGCTGTGCGGGCGTCCCCCGCTCGATCTCCAGGAGGCGTCCACATTCATGGCCGACCCGCTGATCCTCGGGCAGGGGAGACCCGCCGTGAGGTACCGCCGGAGGTCGCGGCCGCCGCGACGCGGGCCCACGTGGCGCTCAGGGCCCGGAAGGTCCCAGGCGCCGGTCGACCAGGGCTCCGAACAAGGATCGCGACCCAGCCGTCCCGGAAAGTCCGCCGAGGCCCGAGAGCCTCGGGAAGCGGCCGCAACGTACAGGCGAACTGCTAAGATATTAGCTAAGTAACTGCTGAATTGGGAGTTTTACTGCTTC
>VBHB01000258.1:1577-2733 GCA_005880315.1 Chloroflexota bacterium
AAATTCGTCTCGTTCGTGCGCGGCGTCACCATGGCGCCCGTCGTCGTGGGGGTCGCCGCGGTCCTCGAACCTCAATCCCCGGTCGCATTGGCCGGCCTTCGACGGAGGGCATGGATCATGCCTAAGCCCATTTCGTCTCGGAAGCTCGCAGCGAATCGTCGCAACGCCCTCCACGCCACGGGCCCGAGGAGCCCCGAGGGCAAGGACAAGGTAAGTCGCAACGCCCTGCGGCACGGCATCCTGGCCGCCAAGTTCTTGGTCACAGGCGGTGACGGTCGCGAGGATCGGCAAGCCTATGAGGATCTGCGCCGTCGACTGCACGCCGAATTGCAGCCTGTTGGCATTCTGCAAGAGCTGGACGTCAAACAGCTTGGCGAAGAACTCTGGCGCCTGCACGAGCGGGTGAACAGGGCCGAGCAGGGCGAGATCCGGAAGCGGACGGACGCGTTGGTGTCCGCCGAGCTCACGCGCCGGCAAGATCAGTTCAGCCTCGACAAGGACTTCGATTCTCCCAACCTGAGGCGCACGAGCCTCGGCCTCCAGTACTTGATCGATCGACTGGAGGCCGCGATTAAGGAAGCGACGGCCTTCGACTACGCGAGCAACAGCGATGGGCCAACGGTGGGCCTGCCGAGTTGTATCGGGCCGGACCTAGCACACCTCGAGGAGGCGCTCACGAGCCGCAGCCCCGAGCAGCGGAAACCGTTTGTCCTCGACACGCTGCGCGCGCTGCGAGCGCGGCTGACTCGTGAGCGGCAGGGGGCCCAGAAGCGCGAGCAGGCCGAGCTCGACGCCAAGAAAAGTCGTCTCATCATGCCCGATGTGAAGCCGATGGAGAAAATCCTGCGGTACAAGACCGCGACGGAGCGGAGCATCGACAGGCTCCGCGCCCGGCTTCCATCCCCGCAGAGCGCCAGTGGTGGCGTTGACGGTGCCAAGCTCCGGCTCGTGCCGATCGATCGGAGCAACCCGAGCCCTTCAGGGGCGGCATGATTCCCCAGGCCCGAGGGTTGGAAGACCCGAAACGGGGTAAGGACGTTCGGGGTGTGGCCCGCGCCCTCGTCACGGACGCCAGGTATCTCGCGCACCTCTATAAGCGCGTCCTTCGCGGCCAGGCCCCGCAGATCGCGAGCTATTTCTGGAAGGCTGGGGCCAC
>VBHB01000058.1 GCA_005880315.1 Chloroflexota bacterium
AGCAGCCAGAACCACACCGCGTTGACCGCCATCAGCGCGGTCCCGAGCACCCACCGGCGCTGGACGATGAAGATGTAGAAACCCAGCGCGATGAGCGTCAGCGGGACGTCCTCCCTGGTGAGCATCGCCGCGAGGACCGTTACGGCGAGCAGCAGGTTTCGCCGCGTGACGGTGGCGTAGACGGCGCCGGCGATGGCCGGGACCGCCACGGCGACGTGATGAAAGTCGAAGAGGACGCCCGCGAGGATTCCCCAGTACACGTAGTACGCGCCCTGGAACGCGAGACCCGCCACCGCGCCGAGGCGCTGCGAGCCCCACAGGTAGATCGGGATGCCCGCAATCGATAGCAGCGCGGCCTGTGCGAGCAGCAGGGCGCCGGCCGAATCCCAGATCCAGAACAGAGGCGCGAGCAGCATGAGGATCGGGTGGAAGTGGTCTCCCATCAGGTTGGGGATGCCGATGACGGTGTTGCGGACGATCTCGAAATGCGAGTAACCCCAGACGGTCTGGGTCTGCGTCGCCAGGTCGATGGTGCTGCCAAACCGGTCGTGCCTGTACAGCGAGATGACCGCGTAGGCTGCCGCGGCCGCCACCGCCATCGCGCCCGATGCCACCGGCGCGGCGCCAAGCCGGCGCACCGTCGCCGGTTGCGTACGATGTGCGCTGCTTGTCAACAAACGACGCTCGCCTGCCCGGGATCAGCCTGGTCATGCCGGCGCACAACGAGAGCGAGAACCTTCGCTGGCTCCTTCCTCACGTCAACGACGTGCTGCCGAAGATTGCGCGCAGGTTCAACGTGGTCATCGTCGACGATGGCTCGACCGATGGCACCGGCGCGCTCGCCGAATCAATCGCGGGCGGCCTCGGCATGGAGCTGAAGGTCGTGCGTCACGAGCACAAGTCGGGGTATGGGGCCGCGGTGGGGGATGGCCTTCGCGCGACCGACCTCGAGTACACCGCGTTCACCGATGCGGACGGCCAGCTCGACGTCGCCGACTTCGCCCTTCTCGTGCCTCATCTGAAGGATGCCGACCTCGTCGGCGGCTGGCGCCTCACGCGCGAAGACCCCGCGTTTCGGTCCGTGATCAGCGGCGTCTTCAACCAGCTGGTGCTCATCACGCTGCGCATCCCGGTCAAGGACGTCAACTGCGCGCTGAAGATCGTTCGCACCGAAATGCTGCGGCGCTTCGACCTGCAATCGCGCAGCGCGCTCATCAACGCCGAGCTGTACTGGAAGGTGCAGGAGCACGGCGGTCGCTACTTGCAGGTCGGCGTCCCGCATCATCCGCGGCGGATGGGTCGCCGTTCGGGTGGCCGGTTGATACCGATCCTGCGCGCGATGAAAGAGCTGGTCGAGATCCGCTTTCGAGGCTCAGCCGCGCGCCGAGATTGACGGTGCGGTCGCCACGTGAAGGCTGCGCTTCGGCGGCGCCGCGATCTTGCCGCCACCGCCGAAGCGCCAATCGACGCGCGGCGCGAAGAGCTCCGGCTTGATGCGCTTCTTGTAGCGCTCCACCAGGCCGATCACGCGGTCGATCAGCGAATCCTGGAGGCTGTGCGGGACCAGGCCCAGGTCGAGGAGGCGCTGGTGCTTGGCGTTGTAATAGTGCGTCTCCATCTCCGTGCGCGGATTGGGCAGGTGGTCGATGCTCGTCTCCAGGCCGTGTGCGCGGCGCGCGGCCCGCACGCGGTCGGCAAGCTGCTCCACGCTGAACTGCTCGGTGAACTGGTTGAACACGCGGAACTCGCCGCGGTCGGAAGGGTTGAGCGCGGCCAGCTCGACGCAACGCACAGTGTCGCGGATGTCGAGGAGCCCGCGCGTCTGCCCGCCCTTCCCATAAACCGTGAGCGGGTGTCCGACGGCGGCCTGCGCGCAGAACCGGTTGAGGACCGTGCCCCAGATGTCGTCGTAGTCGAAGCGCGTGCGGAGCTCCGAATGCATGTCGGTCTCGTCCGTGCCGGAGCCGTAGACGACGCCCTGGTTGAGGTCGGTCGCCCGCAGTCCCCACGCGCGGCACGTGAACATGATGTTGTGGCTGTCGTGCACCTTGGACAGGTGATAGAAGGACCCCGGCTGCTTCGGATAAGGCAGCCGGTCCTTGCGGCCGTTGTGCTCGATCTCGATGTAGCCCTCTTCGATGTCGATGTTGGGCGTGCCGTACTCGCCCATCGTCCCCAGCTTGACGAGGTGGCAGTCCGGCGCCGACTCGCGCAACGCGAACAGCAGGTTCAGCGTGCCGACCACGTTGTTGACCTGCGTCTCCACCGCGTGCGGCCCTGAGATCATCGAGTACGGGGCCGATCGCTGCTCGGCGAAATGCACCACTGCGTCGGGCTGGTACTGGGCGATGAGCGCAGTGGCGTCGGGCAGCGAAGTTAGGTCCAGCTTCTCCCACACGATCTGCTTGCCGCTGACCTGTTTCCATCTCTCGACACGGCGCTTCATGCTCGCGATGGGGACCAGGCTCTCGGTTCCGCACAGCACGTCCCAACGCCGGCGGATGAGGCTGTCGGCGGCGACCACCTCATGGCCGCGGGCTGATAGATGCAGCGCCGTCGGCCACCCGAGGTAGCCGTCAGCGCCTAGGACCACCACGCGCATCAACGCAATCCTACCGTGGAGGCCTGAACCGTTGGAACGGGCTGACATAAACTGGGGCCGGATGCAGAGCGAACAGCCGGCGACAAGGACGGCGGAGCACGTCCTCGGCGTGATCGTTCCCGCTTACAACGAAGAACGATCGATCGAGCGCGTGGTGCGCCGTGTGCTCCAGGAACCTTCGGTCCAGCAGGTCGTGGTCGTCGACGACTGCTCGTCGGATGGAACCCTCGAGGCGGCACGGCGCTGCACGGATGACCCGCGCGTGCTGGTCAAGCATCACGAGGTCAATCGCGGCAAGGGAGCCGCCGTACGCACCGGCCTGGAGGCGATCACCGCGCCCCTCGTGATCATCCAGGACGCGGACCTCGAATACGATCCCTCCGATTACAACAAGCTCGTCTCGCCGATTCTTCGCGGCCGCGCCGACGTCGTCTACGGGATCCGCGGCTTCGCCGGCCAGAGCGCGTACTCCTACTGGTTCGTGGTCGGCAATCGCGTCGTCACCACCGCGACCAACATCCTTTTCAACTGCTACATCCAGGACATGGAGACCGGCTACAAGGTCATGCGCACCTCACTCATGCGGCGGCTCGGTCTGCGCGGCACCCGTTTCGACATCGAGCCGGAGATCACCGGGCGAATCGTGCGCCTCGGCTATCGCATCTACGAAGTGCCGATCGACTACGCCGCGCGAACGCGCGCGCAAGGCAAGAAGCTCACGTGGCGGGACGGGATCAAGGCGCTCTTCGTGCTCATGCGCATCCGCCTGGCCACCGATCGCAGCCTCTTCGGCGAGCGAGACCCCTACCACGAGGAGCGGATCAACCAGCTCACGGAGTCACTGATGGCTCGAGGCGCCGAGAAGGAAACCCCGGTCGGACCGACGCGCGACTCCCCCTAGCGATTCCGCACGTTTGGCGTCAAACGTGCCCCTCCGGGCCCTTAATTACGCACGTTTGGCGTCAGACGTGCGCAAGGCGGCGTCGCCGCGCATGAACAATTCTTTCGCCGCCATCACCAGAACAGTGGCCCACAGCGGCAGCACGATCACCGTCAGGCGATCGCCCTGGTCGAAGCTCAACCCGCCGGCCACCATGATGTTGAGGATGGCCGCGCACAGCAGGGCCAATCGGAGGTCGCGCCCTCGCCACACGGCGGCGCCTGCGAGCGGGATCAGGACGACGAGCACCGCCGCGTAGACGAGGTTTGTCAGCTCGATCACGCGGCTCAGAAGCCGGTACGGGGCGATGAAGTTGGAGCCCGCCAGCAGGTTGTCCTTCAACGTCTGCGCGAACACGACGACCGCCTGCCCGAGGTGATTGAGCACCAGGCGCGCGACCTCGAGATTGGCGAGGCCGATTGTCAACGTCCGCGCGGCATCGACGCTGGGGGCGTTGCCGATGGCGATCTCGAGGCGGGCCAAGAAATATTTGCGAAGGGTCGTGTCGCCGATCTCCGACACGCCGAGATAGTTGTGGAACCGCTCCATCGCGCCGACCTGGATCGCCACGGGTATCAAGCAGGCAACGAGAACCGCGGCCGCGCCGGCCGAAGGCCTCCGCACGATCAGGACCCCCAGCACGACCACCATCAGGGCGAGCAGCAGCTCGAACTCCGGCTTGACGACGACGAGTAAAGCGACCGGCAGCAGCGTCCAGCCCACGACCGCCGGGGTCGGCTGCAGCGTCGACCGGGAAAGCCCGTACATCCACACGCAGAGCAGAGCAACCGTGGTGATCTCCGTCACGCCCTGGAACGTGAGCAGGATCAGTGACACGTTGGTGGCGATGGCTCCGAACACCACGACCGCGGCCCAGTTGCTCCTGGCGAGGCGGGCCGCGGCGACCGCGGCGATGTTGAGCGCGGCG
>VBHB01000059.1 GCA_005880315.1 Chloroflexota bacterium
GCGTGTCGAGCAGCGCGACCTGGTCCTCGAGGTCGGCGATGCGCGCCTCCTCCTGTGTGATCTGGTCGGTGAGCACCTGCTCGCTGATTGCGGTCTGGTCGAGCGCGGCGCTCAACCTCTGCTGTGTCGTGAGCGCCTTCGCGAGGTCCCCGCCCAGTCGCGTGCGGAGCTGGTCATAAATCGTCTGTTGAGCAGTGGTGGCCGGCGCGCAGGTCGACGACCCCTGCGCCGCGCCCGAAGCCGTTGATGTGCGTGCTGATGATGCGGTTGACGTGCCGCACGTCGAGTAGGCAACGCGGGCGTTGAACAGCTGGAGTGACACGAACATGGCGAGCAGGGCAACGCCGGCCGCCGCCCGTCTCATACGCGGAACCGGCGGAAGCCCATGGCCGCAGTAAGCGTGCCCAGCAGCACGCCGGCAACGATGGCCGCGGCGACGACATATCTCATCGCAGTGAGGTCGACGCCAGGTAGTACTTGGGCGTAGGTCGCTGCCGCGAAACGTGTCGCGAGCAGCCAGAATCCGCCGGCGATCGCGCCCGCCAGGGCGCCGGCAAGCGCGCCGGTCATGAGGCCTTCGACCACAAATGGCCCGCGCAGCATCCACCCGCGGGCACCGAGCAGCCGCGTGATCGTGACCTCATCCTTCCGGGCGGCAGCCACGCCGCGGACCGAGTTGGCGCTGACCGCATAAGCGACGATTGCGAAGATCAACAGCAGGCCGGCGCCGATCCCGCCGAGCACCAGCGCGATGTGGCGCAGTCGCGCGTACATGTCGGGGTCGTATGAGGTGGGATAAGTGGGATCGACCGCCGGGTCGCCGGTCGCCAGGGCTGCGATCGAAGCCACCTGGTTGACCGACCGAACCGACACATCGAGGCTGGCCGGGAACGGATTCGACGAGCTCAGGCTGCCCAGCGACTCCAGGCCCGGGTGGCTCTGCGCTTCTTTCAGCGCCTGCTCCGCGCTTATGTACGTGACCGAGGCGACCCGAGGGTCGGCGGCCAGTCGGGCCTTGAGTGAGCTCACTGCGTCTGGAGTGGCACCAGGCGCGAGGTAGACGCGCACCACCGATGCTTGCGACGCTTCGTAAGCCGCCACCTTGGCGACGGCGACGCCAACCATCGCCACCATCGCGGCCAGCAACAGGAGCAAGGCCATCGACCCGAGCGCGGGCGCGGTGAGTCGGAGGTCTCGGCGCCAGCTTCGCAGCCCACCAAGGACGACCAGGCGGAAGCTGTTCGCTGCCAGCGCCACCGAGCGGCGCCACAACGGCAGCCGGCCGTTGGTCTCCCGCCGGCGCGTCGGAGCGGAATGACCGTTGGAGGTTCGGCGGGCGCCGTTGCCGTTGTGCCCATTGCTGTGTCCATTGCTCGCCGCAAGCCCGTTGTGGCCGTTGGACCCGTTCTGCGCCAGCAGCCGGCGCCACCGAGGTTGCGCACCGCCGTTCGTCTGAGCCAACCGTGCGCGGTTGACGAGCACCTGGCCGGCCGGAAGGCGCAGCACCCGGCCTGCCTTGAACGTCGGCTCATGGGTGGCGACGATGACCGTGGTCCCTGCCGCCGCGGCCTCTTCGAGCAAGCGCTTCACGACCTTGGCGTTCTGCTCGTCGATCGCAGCCAGCGGCTCGTCGGCAAGAAGCACGCGTGGGCGGCCGGCAAGGGCGCGCGCCACCGCCACCCGCTGCCTTTCGCCCGCTGAGAGTTGGCTCGGATAGGCCTTGCGCCGAGCGGCGAGGCCGAACGCTTCGAGCGCTGCGAGCGCGCGCGCGCGGATGCGTCCGTACGGCACGGTCGGATCCACGAGCATGAGCGCGTAGACGAGGTTCTCGATCGCGTTCAGCCGCGGCAGCAGGCGCTGCTCCTGGTAGATGAATGCAACTTCGCGACGGATGCGGCCGAGCCCTCGCCGCCAGAACCTGTGGAGCCCTCGTCCTTCGACCCAGACCTCGCCTTGGCTGGGACGCAGCTGGCCGTGAATCAGACGCAACAGCGTGGTCTTGCCGGCGCCGCTCGGGCCGGTGATCTCGACGAGCTCGCCGCGGGCGACTGTGAAGCTGACATCGGCGAAGACGGCCGTGCGCCCGAACGATTTGCTGAGATGCGCGATGCGAACCGCCGGTGCGGGAACCGCGGCGCCGTTGGTGGCGGGGCGCGCACCGGCGCTCCCGTTGTTCGCGGGCTTTTCCTGCGCCGCCACGCGATCCGTATCGGTGGCGCGCGCGCCGTTGGAGATTACCCCCCGGTGTCCCACCCTTTCCATGTCCAGATTAGCCCAAGCCGGGCGTTTCAACCCATGAACAAGCTGAGAGTGTGGAGGGCCGGCCCACTTGGGCCGGCCCTGGTTCAGCTATCGGTCAGCCACCTTTGGCGGCCTTGACCAAATCGGGAACGAGGGTAGCCGCGTTGGGCGTGCCCAAGCCTGTGATTGGATCCCAGCCGGTCGTCGCCGGGTAGCCCGGGACAGACGGATCGGCGGTGTTGTTGCCCTTGGTGATGTCGAAGAAGTCGTTGGCGTAGCGCGTCGGGTCTGCCCCCAGCTTGTAGAGCGCAGGGTTGATGAGCCCGAGCCCACCCCCGTTGATCTGGTCGGCGATGGCGACCAGCCCGGCCCATTGCGGACAGCTGAGCGACGTCCCGCCGATGTCGTACCAACCGGTGCTGCAGGGAGCCGATCCGCAGATCAACCCGCTCGAGCCGTCGTTGGGAAGGCTGATGAAGACCAGCGCGCCGGTGCCGGCGCTGGCCTGGTAGGCGATGTCCGGGACGCCCCGCATCGAGCCGATGGCGGTGCTGCCCGCGGGCAGGGTGTTCTGGTACGCGGGCTTGCTGAACACGTGGCTGAAGCCGCCGCCGCTGAAGGTCCAGCCGACTTCGGCCTGGCCCGGGTTCGCCTTGCACTTGGCGGGAGGGTTTGCGCTGTCCACCACGCGGGCGGTCGTGTTGGTCGCGTCGGTGCAGAGATAGGTGCCGCCGACGCCGGTCACCAGCGGGTCGCTGGCCGGCCATTCGACGGTGGGGAAGGGGATCGTAGATCCGCCCTGGCCGACGGGAGTCTTGCGGCTGTTGGCGCTGCCGCCGTCACCCGATGAGCCCAGCACCGTGACGCCGTTCTGGGCGGCCGAGATGTAAGCGTGGCGCAGGTTCTGAAGCGAGGCGCTGCTTCCGAACGCATCTTCGGCGGAGGCGAAGCTCTGCGAGATGATGTTCGCGAGGTGGTGGTCGACCACGTACTGCTCGGCGCTCATCATGTCGGGGAAACCCTGCACGCCGAGCGTCTCGGCGGTCGGGGTGGTGACGAGCAGGATGTTGGCCTGGGGCGCGGTCGCGTGCGCGGTCTCGACGTCCAGCGATACCTCGAGCGCCCATGCGCTCTTGTTCTCTTGCCCCGTGCCCTTCGAGGTGGGCGGCGGCGCTTTCGTCGCCGGCGAACCCTGGAGGTGAAGCTGGCTGAACGTCGGCATGCCGGCGGCGCAGGTCACGCCTTCCTCGCCGCACATCGGCTGCAGGCCGAACGCCTGGTCATAGACATGAAGGTCGTGCGCGATGGTGTCGCTGCCATAAGAGTCGACGATGGCGATGGTCACGCCCTTGCCGTTCAAGCCCTTCGCGTAAAGCGGCCCAAGGTTGTACGCGGCCGCGGTCGTTTGCGGCGTGAAGCATCGCCGGCCCGCGCTGATGCACTGCGCCTGCGTGGGCGGCGTGTTTGATGCGGTCATCTGGTAATACTCCGCGACGGTCGGATGAAAAACCGCCGACACCGACGGGGCCGCCGATGCGGGTCCCCCAATCGCGACCCCCAGGGTGGCGATCGAGCCCGTCACGAGACGCGCGAAACGACGCAGATGGATGCTTCCCACTACAGCCTCCTCATCGAAATGGACGGCGATGGAGCCGAACGCCCCCGCGGCTCGCCAATAACCGTAGCCGCCCCGAGGGGGCCACGTCCACTCCCGGTTAGGCGCTCACCAGAACGCGCCGTTGCCGATCAGCACGTACAGGATTGGTCCGATGCCCCATAAGAAGGTGACGATGATCCACACCAGCTTCTGCAGGCCGCTGAGGTCAGCCCGCCCCACGATGTTGATCACACAGAGGACCCAGACCACGGGGTGCAGAAAGATCGCCAGCAGAATCTCGACCAAGAGTTTCATGCGCATAGCATGCGGCAGGTCCAGAAACCAAGGCAAAAAAAGAGGCGCGGGTGAGTACTCCCGCGCCTCCTGACGAACGATGAATACGGACGCCGCTACGCGCTGACCCTCCAGGTCATCACTGCCACCTCCAGCGGGCTATGGATTCGAGGCTTGGGCGGCCTCGCACGCCTTGGCCTGCGCCTTTTCAGTTGTGTCCTCGGAGGGCTCGGCAGCCTTCTCCTTGGCGTCTTCGGCTTTCTCGTCCGCCTTGGAAGCCTTGGCCGCCTTCTCCGAAGCGTTCTCGTTCTTGCTGCTGGTCTTCTCGGTCGAGTCCTCGTTGACGTCGGCTGCCTTGCAGGCATCGGTCGTCGCGGAGTCGGTCCCCTGCTCCGACTTGCTGGAGGCGATGGCGCTCACGCACTGGCCGTGGACCCCGTTGGGACCGTGCGGGCATGTGGTGCGGGCCGCGGAGGCGACCGCATCGCCGTGCGAGTCGGAGTTGGTCAGCGAGATGGCGCCGACGTTGGCCAGCACTCCCGCGCCCGCGAGCGCAAGGGCTGCACCGGCTCCCACCAACACAAACCGGAACTTCGACATTCGGGGATACCTCCAAGGGAAGGACTCCTTCCTCTGCGGGCAAAGAGAACCGAGCCGGACGTCCAAGTACCCAAACGATTTCTGAACCAACTCAGCCTGTATGAGTCACACTAACCAGGGAGCTTTTGATTGTGCCCTTGACACGAGCCTTCTTCAATTGAGCAG
>VBHB01000060.1 GCA_005880315.1 Chloroflexota bacterium
GCCGAAGGGCCCGGCATCACGCGACTCCTCGAAAGGCTGTGGCAGCGAAACTGCGGCGCTCTTGGCCGCTCGGCTGTGGTCCGGCATCTCGAGGACCTGGTCCAGGTGCCTGCGAAGCGAGGCGACCTCGGCCTCGAGCTCGTGGACCCGATGGCGATGACGCATGTGTTCGCTGAAGTGGTGCAGGCCGTCCATCCAGTGATAGAGCGTGCCCGCGATCAGCGTCAGCGCAAGCGGCACCACGGCCACCGTCCATAGCGGTATGCCGTCGATGTGGAGCACCGACCAATGCACGTTGACCGTGGCGAGGTTGCTGTAACCGAAGATGGTCGCCGCAACCCCGATCGCGAGCCCGACGAGCAGCGAGCTCGTCAGCAGGAAGCGCTGCCACAGGTGGCTCCAGTTCGGCACCGGCCGAAGGTTACCCGGTTTGCCCCGTGGTCTTCACGACTTAGCGCGAAGCCGCCAGGACCAGGGTCTGGGCCAGCTCTCGAGGCCGAGACAGGAACGGGGAATGCCCTCCGGGGAGCTCGATCGGGTCGATTCCAAGCTGGAGGCGGGCGGCCCGGCGGCCGTAGTCGCGCGACACCATGCGGTCGTCCGTGCACAGGATGTATGCCGCGCGGACCGCCGGCCACCGACGCAGCGGGGTCAGCTCCTGGGTGATCTTCCAGTGCTGCGGCCGAAGGCGGCGCGCGGCGGCCAGGGCGACGTCGGGAGGGCAATCGTGGAAAAAGACCTCGATCGCCGCCCGCTCAGGCATGGACGCGCTGCCGTCCTCGTGCTCAACGGCGGGCTCGGAAGGCTCGAATCCGGTGCCGAAGCCGGCGCGCTGGGCGTCCCAGCTGAGTCCGGGTACCGGCAGGAGCGCGCAGAGGTAGATCGTCATTGCCGTGCGAACCCTGGAGGCGGCGATCGGAATGGTCAGACCCGCCAGCGAGTGCCCCACCATCACCACCGCGTCAGCTCCTCGCGGCAGGGCCTGGAGCACCTCGTCTACGTATCGTTCGGCGCCCGCGTCGGGATCCTCTACGGGCAGGTCGACCGCGGTGCTCGAATGACCTCCACGCTCCAGCTCGGCGCGGAGCTCGTCCCAGCACCATGCGCCGTGGTACGCACCGTGCACCAGCACGAAGTGCATCTACAAAGAATACGGTGGGAGGCGAGCAGGAAGGCCCTGCTCGCCTCCGTTGCGCTACCTCGAAAGCCTCACCGAGAACACGTCGGTGCGGTTGGCGAAATTACCCGAGTTCGTCATCACGAAAAACGCGAGAAAGTCGTTGCCGGAGGTGGCCAGTCCCTCGTAGTCGCCGAGAAAATAACCTCGGGCGACCGGGGCGGTCTCGATGTCGAATGGGCCGGCCACATGCTGCTCGGCCCAAGTGGCGCCGCCGTCATGCGAGTGCACGAACCATGCATCGGTCGGCACTCCGGGAGCGGCGGTGTTGTTTCGAAAGTCGTAGTAAGTGACGCCAACCGTGCCATCCGCGGAAACCGCAACCGCCGGCGTGAATGTCTGAACTCCGGCGGGCGATTGGTTGACCTTGACCGGCGGCGACCATTTGTGACCGCCATCGACAGACTTCGACATTGCGATGTCTGCGTGCCCATCAGCCGAGAAGCGGCCGTCTTCCCAGACCGCATAGATCGTCCCGGTGCTCGAATTGACGGCAATGTCTGGGAGGCCATTACCCGTGCGCACCGGAGCGCTGTTGTCGGGATCGCTCACAGCTTCTGGAAACCAGAGGGCAATGTCGATGGGCTCGGACCACGTGAGCCCGGCGTCGCCGGAGAGCATCACCGATTCAGTCGCAGCTTGGGGCGACGGCTGCACGCCGGAACCCTGAAACTTCTGGAATATGTCGACGAGAGTTCCGTTCGGCAAAACAGCGATCTGGTTGCCGATCGTGAAGATGTTCGAATTCGACATGCCCACCGGGGTCGACCACGTCTGGCCGCCGTCGGTCGTCCGGGAGAACATGGGCTGTCCGCGGTAGGCGTGCGACCCGATGAAGGACCGGTTGTTGCGCTGGTCGCTCGGGAACGTGCCCCGGTCCCACACCGCATAGACATAGCCCGATCGCGTCGGGTCCGCGGTAATGGACTCCTTGTCATTGAAATGCAAGGGGTCCGGGTCTCGGATCAATGTGGTCGGCGCAGACCAGCTGCCACCGCCGTTGCTGGACTTGGCGACCAATACCGAAGAAAGCACCTCGTCGCCCGAAACCGAGAGGGAGATCTGGTAGGCATTGCCTGCGGGGTCGAACGTGACCCACGGATCGGAAGCGCGTTCATATGTATTGCTCGGGGGATTGCCCGAGCACGTGGAGAACGCGGCGAAGTTCCTGGCCCAGGTCGTGCCGCCATCTCCGGATCGGGCCGTCACCAGCCCGCGGGAACCGCCGTCCGACCATCGGTCCTGCTGGAAGACGCCGATGACGTTGTTCGAATTGGTCGGGTTGACCGCGACGAATGGCTCGACCTCGGCTTCCGGATAAAGAGTTGACGAGGGGGTGCCCCCAACAAGGCACCCGGCGAACGGGCTCGGCCCAGATGCCTTGACAGGTGAACCCGTCACGAACGTGTACGCCAATACCTGGCTCGCCATGAGGACAAACACGATTGGCACCGCAGCCAAAACCAGAAAACGTGGTTGATGCATGGTCGATCTCCTCTTGACCTACGACCCCCGGGCAGCGACCTGGCCGCTACCAGCTTCCCGAACATGATTGCCCTTTATCGGCCGATAGGTCAAGGCCACCCTCGGGCCCCATAGGAGGCGGTCGCCACCGCCGGTAGAGCGACGCTTGGGAGGGCCGGCTCGGGGCTCGAGTCTCGAATGCTGCGCCCGAGCGCATCGACCAGGGCGCCGTCGAATTCGGTCCCGACCTTCTCCGTTACACGTTTCAGCGCCTCTGCGGGCGCACAACGCTCGCCGCCGCGGCCCGCGGTCAGCGCCTCGTATGTTTCGGCCACGGCGAGGATGCGGGAGTTGAGGGTAATGTTGTCGCCCGCGAGTCCGTCCGGCGTACCCGTTCCGTCCCAACGTTCGTGATGGCTTCGGACCGCGGCAGCGACCGCGTCGGAGAACTCCGCGATGGCGCGGTGTTAAGCGGCTTGGTTAATCACTAAGGAATCGTGATCGCCCGAAAAGGAAGCGCCCGGAGGAGGGCCAAACAGGTCCGCCATTTTGAATTCGGCCTTCTAAGCTCAATACATGGCGGCCTGGTACGTGCCCATCGCGATGGCATTACTCGCTCTGGCTTGCGTCTTCATGGGCCTCTTCGGGGCTGACTCAAGGCCCGGGTTCAACGAAGACCGGTCTGACCGCAAGGACCGCTGGTTCTACCACTCAAAGAACGACTAGCCCCAGAGGTTAAGACCGTCTGGGCCACAACCTCGCCAACGGAGTGAGCCAACGATTGGCTGCATACGCCACCGGAAACAAGAGCACGCCGCCGATCGGCATGACGACGAAGTAGTAGACGAATCGGGAATACGCCACGTCAATCAGCGGCGCCGCGACGATCGCGCCGGCAACTCCAATGGCAAGCCACCACAGGAACAACCGCAAGCGCCAGCCGAGGTGAATTCGCATCGGTTGGTGATTCTATGGTGCCGCCCAAAGGCAGTACGGCGCGTTGAGTCCGCAGTACTCAAGACCGAGTTCGGCTTGGTGGAGGCGGCGGGAATTGCACCCGCGTCCGAAGCAGAGTCCCCCGGGATGTCTACGAGCGTGTCCAGGAATTTGGTTCTCGCTTGGCGGCTCCTCCTGACGGGATCCGCTTCTGCCAGCCGCGGTGGGTGTCCCGCCTCAGAGCCGCGGCGCCTCTGAGGCGGCAATCCGGTCTTTTGTGACGCCGCTCCCTGGTCCGCCGGATTGACCGGGGGCAACGCCCGGGATCTAAGTCCCGGGGCTTACGTCTCTACTGCTTACGCAGCGAGCGCGAAAGCGTTCGTCTTGTTGGCGTTTGTGAACGCTGCGCTGTATCGCTCGCGGCTCTCGGCTCGCAATCCCGAAGCCCAACTACCCCGTCGAGACTAAACGCCCCCACGAAGCTGAACCTGGTTGCAGTTGAGATTCTACCCGCCGGCGTCGCGACTTAAGCGCAGGCGCCGGCGGGTCCGGCGGGGGTCTCCGCGACGAGGAACGCGCCCGTGCGGGGCGTCCAGAGATAGATGCCGTCGAGGCTGGCCAGCCACCAGCCGCCCAAATCCGGGAAGGCGCCGCCCGAGTAAGGCACGCCTTCATCGGTCCCCGGCACGACCACGGGCGCCGCGTGCCCGGGCCCGCTCACGACCCAAAGGGAGAATCCGTTGCCGTCATAGCCTCCAACGACGATCGCGCTGTTGCCGACGGCCAAGACGTTCAAATTGAATCCGGACCGGTATATCCAGGTGGTCGTCCGCAGCGTCTTCAGGTCGCGTCTGAGGACCTCGTTGTAGGTAGGGCCGAGACCGG
>VBHB01000062.1 GCA_005880315.1 Chloroflexota bacterium
GCCCATCTCGAGGTAGCGCAACGTGTCGAGGAGTGCGAGGACCCGGCTTTTGGGAATCCGGCCCCTTACAGCGGCGGTCGCGGCTTCCAGCGACTCGCTTTCGGCGGCCACCTTACAAAGAAAGGCAATTGGCATCGTCACCGTCTCGCTGTCGATGACCTCGACTTGGAAGCCTTCCACAGCCTCCGCGCCAAGCCTCGCCGCCTCGACTGTCGCCGACAGCTGGGCGCCGAGATGGATCGAGATGCACGCGTCGAAGTCGCGCGCCAATCGCCTGTACACGTCGGCGAACTCCCCAGGTGAGGGCGCCGACGTGGTCGGCAGCTTCGTCGCCGCGGCGAGACGCCGGAAGAACTCGGCGTCGGTCATGTCGACGCGATCGCGAAAGGTTTCGCTGCCGAAGATGACCTTCAGCGGGACCACTTCGATGCCATACCGATGGCGCCATTCATCCGGGAGGTCGGCGGTGGAGTCGGTGACCACCGCAAAGCGACGTTTTGAATTCACCGGGTCGGCGCTATTCGACCGAGAGGATGAACGGGTAGTGCTGCTGCCCGCCCTGCTGGATCTCGACCTCTAGGCCTGGGAAGGTCGAGCGGATTGCGGATTCTAGATTCGCCAGCTCCTCGTCGCTCGCGCCCTGGCCGCGATACACGGTCACCAGTTCGTACGCGTCGGGTCCGAGCTTGCCCAGCGCCTTGTTGACGACCTCGGCGTAGTCGCCGCCGGCAAATTCCAGCTTGTCGTTGAGCAGCCCGATGACGTCTCCCTTCTTCACCCGGAGCCCGTTCGAACGAGTGTCGCGAACAGCGTGCGTGACCTCGATGGTCTGCACGCGGGCAGCCTCGGCCTTCATCGCCTCGACGTTCTCAGGACCGCTGCGCTCAGGCCTGAAAGCGACTACGGCGGCGACGCCCTGCGGAACACTATGCGTCTCGATGATGTGAACCTTCTTCTTGGTCAGGCCGGGCACCTGGCTGGCGGCCAGGACGACGTTTCCGTTGTTGGGCAGGAGCACGACCTCGTCGTACGGCACGCCGTCGACTGCGGTGAGCATGTCCTGCGTGCTCGGGTTCATGGTCTGGCCGCCTTCGACGATGCCGTCCACGCCCAGTCCGCGAAAGATGTCGACCAGGCCGCTGCCGGCGACGACCGCCACCAGGCCGACACCGTTTGCGCGCGGCGGCCGGCCGGCGGCGCCCTCGCTGTCGAGGATTCGTTTGTGCTGGGTCGACATGTCTCCGACGTTGAGCTTCATCAGCTTTCCGAAACCGCCCGCGAGGGTGATAACGCCCGTGGGGTCGTCGGTGTGGACGTGGACCTTGACCAGCTCGGGCTCACCGACCACGAGCACTGAGTTGCCAAGCGCCTCGATCTCCCGGCGTATCAAGTCGACGTCGAGCGCCGTTCCCTCGATCAGGAATTCGGTGCAGTACCCCCACCCGCCTTCGGGCAGCTCGAGGGCGACTTGCGCCGCCCTTGGTTTGGCAGCGATGACATCGACGTGGAAAGATTCGGCCTGCTCAACCGTTTTCAGCATTCCCTCGAGGATGATCTGGAGGCCGAATCCACCGGCGTCCACCACGCCCGCGTCGCGCAGGATCTGGAGCTGGCTTGGAGTCTTCACCACCGCCGCTCGCGCACCGCCGGCGGCAGCGGCGATCACACCGGGCACGGTGGCGTCGGAATCGCTGGCGGCAGCCGCGGCGGCGCGCCCGGCCTCGCGCGCAACCGTGAGGATGGTGCCCTCGGTCGGCTTGTTGACTGCGCGGTAGGCTGCGTTGGCCGCCTCCTCGAAGGCTTCGGCGAGCTCTCTCGGCGTCAGCGAGCTCTTGCCCTCCACCGCCCGGGCAAAGCCACGGAAGATCTGGGAAAGGATCACGCCCGAGTTGCCGCGGGCGCCCATCAGGCTGCCGTGTGAGGCGAGCTTGGCGATCTTGCTGACCTCGGCGGCGTTCGACTCTCTGATGTCCTCGACAGCCGACTGCAGCGTGAGCAGCATGTTGGTGCCTGTGTCCCCGTCGGGAACCGGGAACACGTTGAGGCGATTCACCTCTTCGTGGTTGGCCGACAGCCAGTTGAGGCTGCCAAGCAGGGCCTGCTTGAACAGAGGCCCGTCCACCCCGGCCGGCCTACGCGAGGCCATGGATGAGCCCCACGAGCTCAGAGGCTGCGCCGCGAGTTCGCGGGGACCGCTTCACTCAGCGCCGCTCTTCCTTGACGCCCTGGACGTTCACGTTGACCTGCACAACAGGCACGTTCACCGCCCGCTCGACCTCGAACTTGACCGTCTCCTGGAGGTTATGGGCGACCTCGGAGATGCGCATCCCGTACTGCACGATCACGTAGAGGTCGATTGCCAAACCACCGTCGACCTCGAGCACGTCGGTGCCGCGATCGACGCTCTCGCGGCGGAGCAGCTCCGCCACCCCGTCGCGCAGGCCCCTGGCCGCCATTCCCGAGACGCCGTAGCAGCGCAGGGCCGCGTGGCCGGCGATGGCCGCGACGGCCGATGGAAACACCTCGATCCGGCCCCAGCGCTGGGCTTGACCGAGCGCGGTGGGGGTTCTCGAGGCCATGGAGAGCCCATGGTACAATTCGGTCACGCCCAAGTGATCTCGGCGAGCTTTGGCGTCTTCATTTCGATCAATTCCCCCGCTGAAGGTGACTCATGGCCAAACGATGCGCGATTTGCGGCAAAGAGCCGCAGTACGGACACCACGTCAGCCACGCCAAGAACCGGGTCAACCGGAGATTTGAGCCCAACCTGCAGATGGGCCGCGTGACGGTGGCGGGGCGTTCGATGCGCGCACGCGTCTGCACCCGCTGCCTCCGCACCTACTCCGCCTGAGCGACGGCGCGTTCCTAAGCTTCGGCTTCGTCGCCTTTCTAGTCACGCTGGCCGTTCAGTACAGCCTCTTTCACCAACTGCTGCGCGGCCCGCTCGTAACACGTGATGTCGCACGGATGCGTTCGGCGGTGGGCCGGTGGTTGAAAGTGGTGCTGGCCTGGCAGGTCGTTGTGCTGGCGGTTTCCGCGGGCTACGTCGCGCTGCTGAGCTCCGCCCACGCCACCGGCTATGCGTGGGTCGCGCCCGCTCTGGGTGCGGTTTTCGGCACCGCGATTCCGCTGCAGGTGGCGGTGTTCGCGATCCTCAGGGCAAGCCGTGGTTCTTAACAGGCAGGGTTGGCGAGCCCGGGGCCAGGCAAATAGGGTTCGCTCGTTTGCTCACAAGGAAACCCCAAGGGAGGGTGGGGGTTTGGGATGGGTGCTTTTCGTGTTGAAAGCCCTGAGCGATCAGCCGAAGTCGAGGCCGTGCACTTCGCCCAGCGTCTCGAGATCCTTGCGCAGCGCCGTCAAAACTCGCTCCTGTGTCTCGGCGCCCGGCACCACGCTCGAAGGGTCATTGAGGTCCTCGGCCAGATCCGGGCGCTCGACCATCTCGGCGAACAACAGGGTCCAAGCCCTCGGCACCACTTCGTAGATCGCATATCCCCCGCCCCCCAACGCCAGCCATCGGCCGTCGCACAGCTCGTGCGCGAGCTCGTGAAAAAGGCGCCCCACCCGCGGCCAGATCCGAGTCGAGGCTGCGATGTGCGCCAGCGGATCCAGGTAGTGGGTGTCGCAGCCATCCTGCGTCACCAGCACGGTCGGCTTGAATCGGCGCAGCAGGGGCGGAACGACTTTCTCGAATCCCTCGAGCCACGGCTCGTCCCACGTGAACGGCATGAAAGGCAGGTTCGCCGCGGCGCCCTTCCCGTTCCCCACACCGTGGTCCTGCGGAAAGCCAGTGCCCGGAAATAGGTACCGGCCGCTCTCGTGGAGGCTGATCGTAAGTATGTCGGGGTCTGCAAAAAAGATGTCCTCCACCCCATCGCCGTGGTGGACGTCAACGTCGACATACGCAACGCGGTGCCCACGATCCTTGAGCCACCTGCATGCAATGGCTGGATCGTCGTAGGTGCAGAAGCCAGAGGCGCGATCGCGGTGCGCGTGATGCAGGCCACCCGACGGGCTGAACGCGTGCAGCGCGGCGCCCCCGTCCACCGCCTCGGCTCCGATCAGGGTCGCGCCCACCACCAAAGACGTGCCTTCGTGCAGCTCGTCCGAGATTGGGTTGTCGGCGGATCCGAACCCGGCCGCTTCGATGAGCTCGACGGGCACCCTTCCACGCTGCGCTGGATCGCTCAGCTTGCGAACCAGGTCCACGTACTCAGGCGAGTGGGCCAGCTCTAGCTCAGCGATAGTCGCCCTCCGCGGGGGCAGGAGATGTGCGTGCTCGATGAGGCCGGTCGAGCGGATCAGGTCGACGGCAAGCTTGACTCGGATCGGTTGCAGCGGGTGCTGGTCCGACAGCCTGTGCTTCATCAGCTCGTCCCCATACACGAGCGCCACCGGTCCCGACATGGGCACGTAGGCTAGCAGGCGCATGGATCGCGACCTGTTCGAATCCGTTCCCAACTTCTCTGAGGGCAGCCGCCCCGAGGTGATCGCGCAGGTCGCGGGCGCGGCAGCACGAGCGCACGTGCTCGACGTCGATGCGGACGCCGACCACAATCGCGTTGTGATCTCGGTCGCCGGTCAAAAGCACGACCTCGTCGACGCGCTGGTCGCCTCCGTCGAGATGGCCGTCGAACGGATCGACATTCGCGAGCACCGCGGCGTCCACCCGCGAGTCGGTGTCGCGGACGTGGTTCCGGTCGTTCCGCTCGGAGGTGCCACGCTGCGCGCCGCACGAGAGATCGCGCACGTGGTGGGCGATCAGATCTGGAGACGCACCCACGTCCCTGTCTACTTCTATGGATACGCCGAATCGAACACGCTCGCGGACATTCGCGCCGGTCGCGTAGCACCTGCACTGGGCGACCCCTCCCCACACCCCACGGCGGGCGCAGTCTGTGTTGGCGCGCGGCTGCCGCTGGTGGCATTCAACGTGCTGCTGCCGGATTTGGACGTGAACGCGGCGCGAGCCCTGGCTCGCTCGTTGCGAGAATCGACAGGCGGATTACGGGGCGTGCAGGCGCTGGTATTCCAGCTGCCGGGCGGCCGGAATCAGCTCTCCATGAACCTCTTCAGGCTGGGCGAGACGCCTCCCTCGGCGGTGATCTCGGAGCTCGAGCGTCGTGGTGTTTCGGTCGAGGCCCCGCAGATCATCGGTTTGTGTCCAGCCGCCGTGGCCACCTCGGCCGCATCCGGCCGACTCCTGGAGGCGCACCTTGCCGCAGCCGCAGCCCGAAGGGGTGCCGAGCTCAGCGCGGCGCAAGGCCATGACGAACACGTCAGGCTGGCGGGCCGCTTGGAGCAGACCGCGGACATGATCGGCCGCGCCGGCATCGAGCCGGAGCAGATGCTGAGCAGCGCGGAGCAGGCGGCGGCATTGATTCCCGTCCTCAAAGCGGCCGGCGTCCTCACCGATGAGCTCGGGGCAATGCTGCGCATCGCGTCGCGAGGACTTCGGATTGCGCTGGGGCCGGGAATCGTGACGAAATTTGCGACCCGGGTCCGCGCCCTGGATTGGAGGCTGGAACAGGCGGGTCGCGACTAGCTTGCGCTGAGGTTCTGGTCCACGGTGACGTTGCAGGCGCCGCCATTGACCTGGAGCTGGTAGCGATCGGTTGCGCTGTCATAGTCGCTTGTCAGTGCGTTGAGTGTGCCGACCGCGTGGCTTTGCCGGCCATCGAAGCTCAGGTTGACAGCACCCCCAGACACCGCAACAGATGTCGCGACGCCGTGCAGACGATGGACGTTCACCGTGAGGGCGCCGCCGTTGATCGTGATCGGCACAGTGCCTGAAGGACTGCCCACGCTGATCGTTTCGTGGCTCGCTCCCGTGTTCACTTCGATGCCGCTCACGTGGACGCTCGACAGGTTGAGGGTGTCGTTGGAAGCCCCGCTGTTGACGGCGATCTTCCACGGCACGCTGGCGTTCAGCTGCAGGCTCAGGGCGAAACGCCGATTCTGAAAGAACAAACCTGAGGTGTTGCTCTGCGAGATGTGCACCTCGCCGGTGGATGTGTCGAGACCCACGTCTGGTTTGCGGCCCGAGTACTCGATATGTGCCCTGAAGAGGTCGCCACCAATGGAGCTGGTGCCCTGCATGGTGATGTTCGCCGCACCGACGTCGATACGAACGCTGGCGTGATCGATGTTGCCCACCTTGGCAGTGGAGTCCATCGTTTGCGTCCCCGTCGGGATCGCGGGCCCCAGCGCCACGTATGCGGCGGCGCCGACGATGGCCACGAGCACGACCAGGGCGGCCGCGATCTCGGCCGTGGGGCCCTTCAGTGCGCGGCGCACGACTAGCTCGAGCCCGATCACGATCAGAATCAGCGGCCACAGATCCACCAGTCGATCCAGGCGTTCGGCCGGGACGAGGCCAGAGTTGACGAGCAGAGCGAAGACGCCGACCAGGATGAGTATCGCCGGCCAGAAGAAGCTGCGATACCTGTAGTTCATCGCTTCAGGTGCGGGCCCGTCGCAGGATGAGCCACAGGCCAAGCGCGACCAGCAGAAGCGGCCACACTAGATCGGCGCGCAGCCAGGTCAGCCAACCCAGGTTGCTGAGAAGAAAGTACACCCCGAGCACGATCAGCACTGCCGGCCAGAAATACTCTCGGCGCCAAAAACTCATGGCGCCGATTCTGACACGGACGGTTTCAGACTGGGGCAACCACTTCGAACAAGCCGGGCCGCTCCTTCCTCGCGGACTCGATCAGCTCAGATCCGGCGACCGTGGCCTGGGCGTGGCCTTCGTTCGACAGATAGGCCACCGCAATCCGCCGCAGATCGGCGGCTGAAACCTCCAGGAGGCGCTTTTTGAAGCGTTCTCGCTCCACCCGTGTGAAACCGGTGAGCCGGTTGGTGGCCTCCCTCCGGCCTTTGATGTCGGGAGATTCGAGGGGATCGACGTCGCCGCATGCGCCGAGGATCGCTTCCTTGAGCGTTTCGTCGGTGATCTCGCCTTCGATGACCCAGGCCGCCGCGCGATCGAAAGTGTCGTAGGTCCGAACCACTTCTGGGTCTCGGTAGGAAGCCATGTAGAAGGTTCCGCCGCCGATGCTCGCTTGCGCGACCGCCCCGTAAGCCCCGCCTTTCTCGCGCAGCTCGCGATGTAGGAATGTATCGCGGAGATAATTCGCCAGCACCAGCAGGGCGGGAGCGTCCGGATGCGTGTAACGGACCGTTTTGAACCCGCGAACGTTGAACGCCACCGGGAGCGGTGCGGTTCGGGCCTCCGAGGCCCTGGCGAGCGGACTCGGTTTCTGGACGTGGCCATCACTGATGCCGTCTGGCAGCGCCTCCACGAGCCCATTCAACCGCTCAGAGATGGGTTCGATCATCGACGGCTCGCAGGTCACGACAATGTGGATCGCGTTCCGGCGGAAGAGGGCCATGCGAATTTCCTGCAGCCTGGAGATGACTTCGCCCAGCTCGGCCTCTTTCAGTCGAGCGACCCGGCGGATCTCGTGCAGCATTCCGATCCCCTGCAACCCGTCGTTGATGGCACCTTCGGAGCTCAGCTTTGACGTGGCCCTGAGGATGGCGAACTGAAAGCCGTAGCCGGCTATCGAGCTCTCCAACCGCGTTGCGCTCTCGTCGATGATCTCCTTGAGCCGATGCGGTTCGATCTCCAGGCGCGCGGTCAGGTCGGTTAGCAGGTCGATGAAGGGGGCCACGTTGCGATCGAGGGCGCGGCCGGAGACCAGAAATGACTGCAGGTAGTCATCGCTAGCGGCGAGTGGCTGCACGGCAGGCCCGGCGCCGATGCCTCCCGTGACCGCGGCGATGCGGTTCGCGATCTGCACGTAGTCCTGGCCGCCGGCACCGGTCTGGGTGAACACCCGGCTGAAAAGTGGCAGCAGCTCCTTCAAATCGCTGGATAGGGCAGCGAAGTCACAACGGATGTCGAGGTAGGTGATGCCGTTGGTGGGTAAGGGAAAGAACTCCACCGCCGTATTGCCGATCATCGTTTCGCGGCTCTCCACTTCGTCAAATCGCATCGGGATGTCGGTGAGGGCGAGCGATGGCAGCACATCCAGGTCCTGCTTTGCCTCCTGTGCGGCTTTCAGGCGGAGCGCATCCGCCACGATGCGGGCACGCTCCGGGTCGGTGAGCCTGCTCTCGATCGCCGCCAGACGCTCGAGCTCGCTGTTGCGCTTAGTCTCCTCGAGGTCCGGGTTCGGTTCAAGCACAAGCAATGCGCGATGCTGGTTGTCCAGCATCTCAGCTGCAATGAGGTTCTCGAAATAGCGGCCTTCCTTGCGAGCCCGCTCCAGATGCTCGAGGTCGGCGTCGAGGTTCAGGGCACTGTACGGGTCACCGCCGAAGTAATAGGTGCCGAGAAAGTTGAACAGGACCTTGAGCGCATATGGAAACCCAGCGTTTGAACGTTCGCGTTTCTCGAACTCGAGCCTGTGAATCGCAGCATCAACCTGCCCTGCATCGACTCCATCAGCCGACAGTCTCTCGAGCGTCTCCAGGACAACACGTTCGACTCTGGGCGCGTCTGCGACCGCGATGCCCTTCAGGCCGGCCCCGAAGACGGTTTCCTTGAAATCGTCTTGATAACCACTGCCGTCAGCCAGTGCGCTGCCAATCTTGGAGTCGATCAAAGCCTTGCGCAACGGCGCCGCAGGATTTCCAAGCAGGACCTCTGAGAGCACCCTCATCGCAAGAAGCTGGAACGAGTCGGCGGCGGGCACGGTAACCCACGCGACCAGTGCCTGTCCCTTTCGTGAGTTGTCCTCGCCCGGAGGGGCGGCGTAGGGCTCCGACGATGTTGTGGGCTTGTCGAATCGCTTGACGTTGGGAATCGAAGTGTCGACCTCCGAGCGTTCGAAGTTCGCGAGCGCGCTTTGCTCGATGGCGGCGAGCGTTCGCTCCAGCGGCGTGTCGCCGTACGTATAGAAGTAAGCATTGCTTGGGTGGTAATGAGCGGCGTGGAAACGCCGCAGCCCCTCCCATGTCAGCTCCGGGATGTGTTCGGGTTCCCCGCCTGAGATGTTTGCGTAGGTGAGGCCTGGAAACAGCGTGCGCCCGAGGTTGGTCTGCATCGCGGCCTGCGGCGTCGCGAGCGCTCCTTTCATTTCGTTGAAGACGATGCCCTTGTAGCGAAGTCCGCTCGCAGGGTCGCCTGGGTCTTCGAATTCGAAGCGAATGCCCTCTTGCTTGAAGGCATCCTCCGAGAGCAACGGGAAAAAGACCGCGTCGAGGTAGACCTCCAGCAGGTTCATATAGTCCTTCGGATTGCGAGTGCTGAAGGGATACGTGGTCGAATCGGCACCGGTCAATGCGTTCATGAATGTCGCCAGCGACCGCCGGGTCATCGAAAAGAACGGATCGCGCACGGGGAAGCGCTTCGATCCCGCGAGCACAACGTGCTCGAGAATGTGAGCAACGCCCGTCGAATCCTTCGGCACTGTCGGAAACGCAACCGCGAATGCGTTGTTGTCATCGGTGCACTCGATATGGATGTGCCGGGCACCCGTTCGTTCATGGACGAGCTCGATGAAAGTCCCGTCGAGCCGTTCCAGAGGCTCGCGACGCACGATCGTATATCCGCCGATCATGTCCACGCCGCGCGTGCTGATACTTGCCATCCACACTCTCCATGACGCGCCGCGGTGATGTGGCGCCTTGTACGAAATGACTCCTGTTCCGATCGAGTCTTTGCAGTCTACGAGCGGGGCGCCTGTCGCTGTGGCGATAGGATGGGGCCGAATGGAATTCACATCGTCCGAGCTGGAGTTCCTCCGATCGCAGCGCGTGGGCCGGTTGGCCACCGTCGGTCCCTCTGGCTGGCCGCATGTGGTGCCGGTCATGTATTCGTTGGACGAATCCGGCGCCTTCGAGTTCGATGTCGATGGCGTAAAGCTGCGCAACCTGACCGCGGAGGTGCGTGCCGCGTTGGTCATCGACGCAATGGGACCCAAGCGAGGTGTCGCGGTGCAGGGTCGGGCCGAGCTGATCGCACCGGAGCGGGCAAAGTTGATTGGAGTGCACAAGTTCAGCTGGGGTCTTTGAGTCGACGCCCGCGACTGGCCGCCGTCCTTTGCCTGGTCCTCGGCTTCAGCGTTGCGTGCAGTGGCAGGTCGGGTGCCACGATCACGCCTTCGACGTCACCCAGCCCGTCGGTACCTGCATCGCCGTCGCCAGGACTGGGATTCGATTGGCCGGAATATCACCAGAATCCGGCGCGGACTGGAGTCGGGCCGGGCACCCCAGCCCTGGGCTCCCCCCGCGAAGCGTGGCGCACTCCCTTCGATGGAGATGTATATGCCTCGCCGTTGATCGTTTCCGGGCACGTGCTCGTCGCCACGGAAAACAACAGCGTCTATTCAGTCGACCTGTTCAGCGGGTCGGTGGTCTGGATGCAGCACCTCGGAGCACCCGTCGACGCCTCTTCACTCGCGTGTGGCGACATCGGCCCGGTGACGGGAATCACGGGCACCCCGGCCGTGGATGTAACTGCCGGCCGTCTATATGTCGTCGCCTTCTTGCGCGGCTACCACCACGTGCTGTTCACGTTGAGCCTCGTCGACGGGTCAGTGGTCGCCCAACAATCCGTTGACCCACCGGGATCCGTACCCGCCGTGCAGCAGGAGCGGGGGGCCCTTGCAATCGGCTACGGTCGCGTGTACGTCCCTCTGGGCGGACTGTACGGCGACTGCGGCAACTACCACGGGTACGTGGTCGCCGTCCCGGTGGCCGGCGGCGCGATGCTCGTGTATCGCACGCCTGTGGCTGAAGAGGCGGGCATCTGGAACCCCGCGGGCCCCGCGCTGGCCGTGACCGGTGCCGTCTACGTGGTGACCGGCAACGGGTCTTCGACCCGGTCGTTCGGCTACAGCAACTCCGTCATCGAGCTGACACCGGATCTGCAGGTGCGCTCGTTCTTCGCTCCGAGCAACTGGCAGGCCTTGGACGCAAGCGACTCGGACCTGGGCTCCGTCGGGGCGACGCTGATGCAACAGCTTGGCGTAGTGGTCACGATCGGGAAGCAGGGGGTGGCTTACCTGCTCAAGGCTGATCAGCTTGGCGGCGTAGGCGGACAGCTCGCGTCCCGTGCTGTGTGCGCGGGCGCTTGGGGCGGAACGGCGTGGTTGGGATCGATGGTGTGGGTGCCTTGCTCTGACGGCCTGGTCGCGCTTTCCATAACGCAGACGTCGATCGGCGTCGTGTGGCGAGCCGCACCCCACATGGCATCGCCCATCATCGCCGCCGGAGCTGTGTGGGCGATTGATGCCGATGCTGGTTTGCTCTACGCGATGGATATCTCGTCTGGCGCCGTGCTGTACAAGGCGAGCGTTGGGATGGCACACCACTTCAGCACGCCCGCGGCCAGCGAGGGATTCATTGTCGCCCCGGCCGGAAGGGCTGTGGTGGCCTTCTCGACCGCATCCTGAAAAAAGGTTAGACGCCCTTCGGGCCCTCCCTTCCTCATTTCGGGTCCCTCCCCCAACCCGCGCTCCGAACCGCCACGCAGAATACGAGCGAATTCAGGTACCCACAACCCAGGTTGTTAAGAAGCGACTAGCCCTGGATGCGCCTAAGCAGGTTCGCCATCTCGATCGCCGCTTCAGCCGCCTCGGCTCCCTTGTTATTCTTCGGGCCTGAGCGTGCGAACGCCTGCTCCTTGTCCTCAGTCGTCAGCACCCCGAATGCGACCGGAACACCCGTGTCGAGTTGAACCTGCATGACCCCCGCCGCCGCCTGGCTAGCAACCACCTCGAAGTGGAACGTCTCGCCGCGAATGACGCAACCGAGGCAAACGATCGCGTCGTGCTGGCCTTTTTCGGCAAGCGTGAGCGCTGTCACCGGCAGCTCGAGCGCGCCGGGCACCCAGAGGACGTCGGGTTCGGCAACGCCCCTCGCCTGAAGTTCCCCCACTGCGCCGCGAAGCAACCGTTTGGTCACGTCTTCGTTGTATCGGGCGACTACCACCGCGATGTGCAGGCCGTCGCCACTCAGGTCCGGTTCGCTTCCTCTCTCTCCCACAGCGCGCCTACAGTAGGTGCCCGAGCTTGTCTTTCTTCGTCTTCAGGTAACGCTCATTGTGCGGGTTGGACTGGATAGTTATCGGCACCCTCTCGATCACTTCGAGGCCGAAGCCCTCGAGACCGTAGATCTTCTTTGGGTTGTTCGTCAGCAACCTGATCTTGCGAACCCCCAGGTCGTAGAGGATCTGGCTGCCGATGCCGTAATCGCGCTTGTCCGCAGGATGGCCAAGCGCCTCGTTGGCCTCGACCGTGTCCATTCCCCGATCTTGCAAGTTGTACGCATGCAGTTTGTCCAGGAGGCCAATACCCCGTCCCTCCTGGTGCCTGATGTAGAGAATCACACCCGCGCCATCAGCCGCGATCATCTCCATCGCTGCGTGCAACTGGGCCCCACAATCGCACCGAAGGCTGCCGAAAATGTCACCGGTCAAGCATTCTGAGTGCGCACGCAGCAGGACCGGGCGCAGCGGATCGATATCGCCAAGCACCAGCGCGAGATGATTCTCGTGCCGCAGAATGTCTTCATAGGCGTAGAGCTTCCAGAGGCGCGGTGATTCGCGTCCGATCGGGATCACTGCTTCAACTCGGCGTGCGACCAGCTTTTCGTTACGCCGTCGGTACGCGATCATCTGCTCAACTGTGATCAGCTTGATGCCGTGCTCGGTGGCGAATGCCTCGAGATCTGGCATGCGTGCCATGGTTCCGTCAGACTTCATGATCTCGGTTATCACGCCAGCGGGATAAAGACCCGCGAGCAGCGCGAGATCTACAGCTGCCTCGGTCTGCCCGGCACGCCTGAGCACCCCTCCGTCCGCTGCGCGGAGCGGAAATGTGTGTCCGGGCATCGAGAAGTCGGCTGCCTTCGCGGAGGGGTCAAGCACCTTTCGGATGGTGGCGGCCCGGTCGTAGGCGGAGGCACCTGTCGTGACATTGTCCTTGGCATCGATGCTTACGCTGAACGCCGTGCCCAGCCGGCTCGTGTTGCGCTCGACCATCGGCGCAATGCCGAGCTCGTCAAGTCGTCTAGCTACTACAGGCATGCACACCAGGCCGGATCCGTGACGGGTCATAAAGCTGATGTGCTCCGGCGTCACGAGCTGCGCCGCGACAACGAGATCGCCCTCGTTCTCGCGATCCTCGTCGTCGACGATGATCACGAACTTGCCGGCTTCAAAGTCGGCGATTGCCTCAGGGACAGTTGCCAGGCTCATGGCGCCAGTGCATATTACCGGTGCAGGTTTCGGGCGACGTATCGAGCAACGACGTCGGCCTCAAGGTTGACCACCGTTCCCTTGCGGTACCCGCCGGCTATAGTCGCCTCGAGCGTGTGTGGGATCAACGCCACCGTGAACGTGCCAGGTGGCTTGTCGACCGCCGCCACGGTCAGGCTGACGCCGTCCATGGCGATTGATCCTTTGACGGCAACGACCCTGGACAGGGCGGAAGGCAGCTCGACGGTCACCTCACGTCCTGAAGTCGCCAGGCGCACCGATCTGATTGCACTTGTAGCGTCGATGTGACCCAGTACGAGATGGCCGTCGAGCAGCGAATTCGCGCGCAACGGCAGCTCGAGGTTGACCTCGCTCTCGGGCGCCAAGGCGCCCAGGTTGGTCCTCCGAAGGGTCTCCGGCACGACGTCACAGAAAAAAACAGGCCCCCGCTTTTTGACCACCGTCAAACAGCAGCCGTTTACTGCGACGCTGCCTCCGATTTTCAGATGGCGGGCCACCCAAGCATGGTCGATTCCGAGGCGGCCGCCGTCCGCTTGCACGACCTTCGAGACTGCGCTAACGATCCCTGTGAACATCCACGTATCCGGTAATGAGAAGGTCATCCCCGAGTCGGGCGAAATCGATCTGTCGCATGTGAATTGCGTCCTTCAGGCGCTCGACGCCCTTACCACCAACCGGGCCGATAGCCTCGCGGCCTCCGATCACCATCGGCGCCACGTATGCGTAAGCCTTGTCGACCAGGCCCTGGTTGAAAAATGCCGCATGTACCTCGCTCCCGCCTTCGACCAGAAGGCTCAGGAGATTGCGCTTCCCGAGCTCTTCGAGCAGGGCCGGCAGCGAGACGCGGTCGCCGGCCTCGGTTGGCAGGCGCAGCACTTCGGCGGCCCCCACGCGCCCTGTCCGGGTGGTGGCGATTAGCGTGTTGGTCCCGACGACGCGCGCCGACTGTCGTATCCGCAGTTGCGAATCGACAACAATTCGAAGTGGTTGGCGCACATCCACGCCATCGAGTCGCACCGTCAGCTCGGGGTCATCGGCGATCACCGTGTTGATGCCCACAAGGATTGCGTCGTGCTGGTGGCGCAGCCGATGGCCATGGGCGCGAGCCTCATCGCCCGTGATCCATCTCGACTCGCCAGTACGGGTTGCGATCTTGCCATCCAGGCTCATCGCGAACTTGGCGCTCACGAAAGGCCTTCCCAAGAGGCGATGCTTGATGTAGAACTCGTTCAGCCTCCGCGCTCTCTCTTCGTGCGCGCCGATCGACGTCTCGACCCCGGCGGCCTCCAGCTTGGCGATTCCCGCGCCGCGCACGCGCACGTCCGGGTCGGCCATTGACAGGACGACTCTGCGCACGCCTACCTCGATCACCGCCTGGGCACAGGAGGGCATGCGGTGCGCATGCGAGCAAGGTTCGAGGTTGACGTACAGAGTGCCTCCGCGAGCACGTGCGCCTGCCGCGGCCAGAGCCTCTTCCTCCGCGTGAGGCGAGCCCGGACCTCGGTGGTAGCCCTCGCCGGCGACCAGGCCATCCGAGTCCAACACAACGGCTCCGACCATGGGGTTGGGGCTGGTGCGGAAGTCGGCTCGCGACGCCAGCTCGATGGCGCGCGCGGACCAGGTCAGGTCGATGCTCGGATCTGGATTCTCTGCCCGCAAACCCCTGGCAATATACGTTGCCCTTGAGGCTGCGCGGAAACCCAGGGGATGATCGACAACCGAATCAGGTCTATGAGATTCTCCAGCTCGCTTTCAGCGCTGGATCACGTGACGCGAACGACTCCTCAGGAATTGAAGAGTGAGTTATAGGTGAACAAGCCCTCGGGCTCTTAGTACCGCTCAGCTCAAGGGATTGCTCCCCTTACACCTGCGGCCTATCAACCTGGTTGTCTACCAGGGCCCTTACCCGGTTAACCCGGTGGG
>VBHB01000063.1 GCA_005880315.1 Chloroflexota bacterium
CTGCCTGCACCAGTGACTGGACTGCCCGTCGGCATCCAGATCGTGGCCCAGACCAACGCGGGCGCCCTGCGAGCGGCAAAATGGCTCGAGCAGGAGTGGCGCCACCTGCCGCGGTGAAGTCGAAGGAGTTCTTCCCCGGCCTCTTCAGCCGCCATGCCGAGGCGTACCACGAACGCCTGGATGGCATCATGGCCCGCGGCGAGGCCAAGGGCCGCATGCGCGTGATCGAGCTTGCCGCGGCCGGGCCGGGAATGCAGATCGTCGATCTCGCCTGCGGCCCCGGCACCCTCAGCCGCCTGCTGGCTGAGAAAGTGGCCCCCGACGGGGAGGTCATCGGAGTCGACCTGGCGCCCGGGATGATCGAGCTCGCGTCCGCAGCCGGTATCGCCAACGCCGAGTTCGAGGTCATGGACATCGAAACGCTGATGTTCGGAGACGCGTTCTTCGACGGCGCCGTATGCGGGCACGGGCTACAGTTCGTGCCCGACCTCGGACGCGCGCTGCGCGAAGCTCGTCGCGTTCTCAAACCAGGCGGCGGCTTCGCTGCGAGCGTTCCGGTCTCCACGAAGCAGGAGGCCGCCTGGGATCTCCTTGATTCGGTGCTCGACCGCTGGTTGGTGCCACGCACAGAGGTGGTCGATCAGGCGCGCACCCGTGAGGTGGTTTCGAACTCGGACTCACTCCGTAGGGCCACCCTTGATGCCGGATTCTCGTCTGCCAACGTTGAAGTCATCGAGGAACAGGTCCAATGGGAATCAGCGGAGCAGCTGGTCACGAAGTTCATGAGCTGGTGGGACTGCGCCGCGCGCCTGGAAACCGTGCCCTCGGACAGGCGAGACGCAATCAAACGGGACGCCATCGCGACGCTGAAGCGCGAGCAACCCGGACTGATCTCCACCACCGGACGAAACCATGTGCTCGACGCTCGCAAATGAGCCGGCCACGAGCCGGCGCGATAGCGCTCATCATCCTCTCCTGGTCGTGCACGGGCCAGGCGACCACGGCGACGCCTCGAAGCAGCCCGAGCCCTTCGCCGAGCCCGGTGGTGTTCGGAACGCCGCAATACCGCGCGCTGTGGGTGGACGCTTTCCACGACGGGATCAAGTCGCCTGCGCAGGTTGAGAAGCTGGTCGCCGACGCGCACCGCGCGAACCTGAACGCCCTGATGGTCCAGGTGCGCAAGGCCGGCGATGCCTACTTCAACCAATCCGACGAGCCGCGTGCCTCAGACATCAAGGGCCCTGCCGACTTCGATCCCCTGGCTTACGTCATCAGGCTCGCGCACTCTGCCAATCCGCCGATCGAAGTCCATGCCTGGCTCAACACCTTCTTTGTCGGCCAGTCCAGCAAGGTCTACCTCGAGCACGGCGACAGCTGGGGCAACCGTGCGGATGACGGCAGCGGCGGCGGATACCTCGACCCGGGCGTGCCGGAGGTCCAGGTTTACACGCATCGCATCTTCATGGACGTTGCCAAGAACTACGACGTCGACGGCCTGCACATGGACTTCGTGCGTTATCCCGGCTCGGCTTGGGGATACAGCCCCGACTCGCTGTCGCTGTACAAGCTCGAAACGGGAGCGCAGGCCGTGCCATCGCCGTCGGACGAAGCCTGGCAGGCATGGCGCAGGGCCCGCGTCACGGATTTCGTCCGCGACCTTCATGACGACCTCAAGAAACAGAACCCTGCCGTCAAGCTGAGCGGCGCACTCATATCATTCGGCAACGGCCCGCTGACTGCCGGCGACTGGACTGGGACGGCCGCATACCGGTCTGTCTTCCAGGACTGGGCGAGCTGGCTTGTGAAGGGTTACCTCGATTTCGGCGTCCCGATGAACTACGACAGCGACTGGAGCGCTCTCGAGAAGCGTTGGTTCGATCGCTGGTTGAACTTCGAGAAGGAGTCGGGGTTTTCGAATCGCATCGTGACCGGGGTGGGAGCGTTCCTCAACTACCCGGATGGCACGCTCGCGCAGATGATGCGCGTGCTGGCTCCGTCCGCGTCAGGGCACCGACTGCTCGGCGTGGCGATCTATTCGTACGGTTCCACATCTGTGTACGGCACGGATGACTTCTATCGTTCTCCCGATCTCGCGTCGGGCCTGCCACGTCAGCCCTACAGCGGCGGCCTCAAGAATGACGCCGCGCTTGCGCAGCGCGCTCGAACTTTCAACGACTGGTTCATCACTGAGCTTTCGCAGCCCGACTATTACCGCGACGTTCAGCTGGGCTGGGTGGCGACCGTCCCTGTCTTCACGCAACCCGCGCTCGTGCCGTCGATCCCAAGCCCGTGACGTCGTACGACGTGAGCCTCTAATCCGATGCCGCACGCCAGCCGGCTGCTGCGATTGCTGGGGTTTGCCGTGCCGGCCGCCCTGACGCTCGCTGGCGTACAACCAGTCCTTGGCGCCGCCACCGGGTCGGTTGCTCCCGCATGGGCGGCGCAGCTGACGGCACCGGCGATTGTTGCCGCCGCCATCCTTTTCTTCGCAGCGCGGCGTTTCGATCGCGGGGATGGAGTGCAACCGCCCTGGTACGCGGCGTGGCTGCTGCTGCCAGGCGCATTCCTGCTCGCAGGCGCCGCGTCGATGTGCATCTTCGGCGCACTCGTGGAGTTTGGTGTCATCGCCCCGACGATGTGGGGACTCGTGGTGATGGGAACTGCGTCGTGGACCGGAGCGATGGTGCTGGTCGGGCGCACGTCGCGCTGATGGCCATACCTTTATCGGGCCCTCCCTTCGTTCCGGCCCTCCCCCACCGGCCTACCGGCTCTGAACCTACTCTTCGATCGAAACCCTGCCAACCCTGCCCGTTAAGAAGCGAGGATTACCCTGAGGCTCGCGAGTGCATCATTCCCGCCCCGCCCGCCAGGGTCCGGCGCAGGCACACCGCCACCCACATCCGGTACGGCCGCCAGTTCTCCGCCAAGGCCTCCAGCTCGACCAGATTCGGAACTGAGTCGAGGCCGTATTCGGTCCGTATCGCGCCCAGCAGCCTCGGCTCGCGCGTTGGCAGCTCGTCCACCGCGCTCAGGGCGCGCAGCCGCACCAGCTGCGATCCGAACTCTCCAATCCCGGCCAGCCGCTGCAGTCGCTCGAGACATTCCTCGCGTGGCAATGCCCGCAGCATCTCGGTGTCGAGGTCACCCTCGATGGCGGCACGCGCCAAGCGATTGAGGTACTCGACCTTCCGGCCGAACAGCCCGCGATAGGACTCCAGGCTTGTAAGCCGAGACGGCTCCGGAAACGCCCACAGGCGATCGCCGTGGATGTCGATCTCGTCGCCGAGCTCGCGGCACATGCGGTCCTTGATCGCCTGCGCCTGACGCATGTTGATCCGGGTTGATATCAAGCACCACGCAGCCGCTTCATACGCATCGGACCAGTTCACCGGCCGAAACCCAGGGAACCGGCGCTGCAGGAGTGCCACCACCCGATCCCTCCGCGCAACCTCCGGCCATCCGCGGCCGTCGACGTCGAGGCTGAGGATGCGAGCGACCTGGTTCTTGACTTTGGTTGTGGCGACAGTGCCGTACACGTCGCCCACCACCGCGCCCGCATCGTTCTGTCTGAGGCAGACAGCGACCGGCCTGTGTTCCCGGTCGGTCAGAAAGGCGAGGTGGAGGTGACCGTGGGACGTTCCACCGTCGGCCGGCGCCTGGTGCCAGCCATCGATGAAGAGCGCCGACTCCTGCAGGGAGTAAGGCCCCAGCGGCGAGATCTCGAATGCCTGCATCTTGGCTTGCGTCTTCATGCAGGCGCCGTCACACGAGACCAAAGCTGATCGGCCGGTCGGGGATCCGCAGCGCGTAGGCAGGAACGCGTGCCTCGAGACGCACCAGGCTGTCGCCCCGGGCCACCGCCATCGCGCCATTATCGGGTGGGGAGATGGAAACCCCGGGCGCTTGAAGACACAAAAAAGGCCGGTCGCCAAACGCGACCGGCCCCCCGCAACCCCTTCTCAGCTACGCAAGCTTGATGCGATTCGCGCGCGGGCCCTTCTGGCTCGGCTCGATCTCAAAGCTGACGCGCTCTCCGCCGGCCAGGGAGTCGAAGTTCACGCTGGTGTCGAGACCGGTGCGGTGAAAGAAATACTCCCGCCCGTCCTCTGCGGCAATGAACCCGAACCCGCGGTCGGATACGAGCTTCTTGATGGTGCCTGTCGGCATCGGCTACTCCTCTTCTCGAAAGTAAATCTCGCGAGCGCACGGGTCCTTTCGAGAAGAATCTGGTCGACCGCGGCGATCATCGCCCGACTTCGGGGGACGAACTTACCTTACCACGCGTTCAGCGGGCCCAAACCGGGGCTTTGGGATGGGTCCGGGGGCCGTTTCAAAGGGCCAGCAAAGCCACCCCTAAAAGCGTGGCCAGGGCTCCGGAAAGCTTGAGCGCGGCGGCCCGGCGCTCGCGCAGCTTCCACACTCCCCAGACCGCCACCGCCACCACGGCCGTCTCGCGCACCGGGGCCACCACGGACAGGGGAGCGATGCTCAGCGCAAGGAGCACCAGAAGGTAGCCGGACCAGATGAAAACGCCTATCAATGCCGCCTGGCGCCAGGTGATCTGTCGCGACGCTGACGGAGCCCGGCCCATCTTCGCCACCATCCATTGCGCCAAGACGAGACCGATCGCGAGAAGAACGAGCAGCAGCCAGCCGTAGAGCCATGGCTGCGCGAGCCTGACCCCGACGCGATCCACCGATGTGTAAGCCGCGATCGCGACACCGGTGAGCAGCGCCGGCAGCGTCGCTCGGCCGCTGGTCTGGGGCAGCGTGACGGCGAGTATGCCGCCGAGCAGCAACCCGACCCCGACCAGCTGGGGTGTCGCCAACCGCTCGCCGAGCAGGCCGAGACCGGCAAGCACGGCCAGCAGCGGCGCCGACCCGCGGGCGATTGGGTACACCACCGATACCTCGCCACGGCGGTACGCCGCCGACAGCAGATAGATGTACACGAGCTCGAGCGCGGCAGACAAAGCCGCGAGCCCCGCCGCCCGTGGCGCGAGAATTGGCTTGCCCTCGACTAGCCACGCAATGAACGCGGGCGGGGTCATCAACAAGGCGCCGGCCACCGTCGCGCGTGTGAGGGTGGCGGTGGGATCGCCGCTGACCTTGACCAGGACGTTCCACGTTCCATGCAGCGCCGCCGCCGCTAGAGCAAGCGCGATCGCGAGTGGGATCAACGCTCGAGCGTCACCGGCTCGCCGCGACCGCGGCGCTTCGGCGCGGGCGCGTGAGGAGCCGCCCGAGCAGTCTGTAGACCTCTGGGTTGATCACGAGTCCGTTGTGGCTGCCCCAAACCGCGATCGAGGGGATGTCGGGACGGATGCAGCTGCGGAAGTTCACGACGTCATCTGCGCGCGTGTAGATGGACGTGGTCGGCACTGCCGGCGGCTGCCGCAGGTCGTAGGCGAACCTTCCCTCCGAGCGCAATCTGAGACCGAATCCGATCTCATTGGCAGCGCGGACAACGCCGACGGCCGCCTGGGTGATGCGGGTGATGTCCGATTGGTCCGCGAGTGGAGAGCCGAGGGTGATGACCTGGTCGACGGCGTCCGGACGGCGTTGGGCGAGCACCTTGCCGAGGAGGCCACCCCGGCTGTGGCCGATGATGGTGATACGAGAGGGATCGGTCGTCTGGATCTCGACGAGGCGGCGCCTCAGCCCGGCCAGCACATGCTCCGAGGCGCGCACGTTCAGGTTGATGCCCGACATGTGGGGCTTGTAGCCGATGCGCTCCAGCCATCCGTGCATCACTGTCAACGTCCAATCGCCCGACAAAAAGCCGGGCACCAGGAGCACCGAGCGGCCGTCTCCGCGACGCACCGCTCGGCCACGAAAGACCGGGTCGCGAAGCAAGGCAGCCAGCTCGCGCAGCGCGAGCGGATCGGGCAGCTTCATCGGCAGGGATGGTAGGGCCCACGCCCCAGGTTTATCCCGCTAGCCGGCGTATACGCCGCCATCCGAAGCCACCTCTACCTTGAGCCGATCGAGCTTCGCCGCCATAGCGGCCTGCGGCTGGCGCGGAGCCGGGGCTCGTTTTCTGGCCACGCCCCGACTTTACCCAGCATCCGGACTCGGAGTTCCAAAACGCCGGGGCCCGCAGCAGTTAACATACAGTCTGTTAAGCTTGACCCGTGAGTGGCCGCCACGATCTTGGCAAGAGGCAGGCCGGCGTCGATCGCACCCGGACAGCGGTCCTGACAGCCGCGCGGGAGCTGGTTGCGGCCGGAGGCGATTCCACCCTCAGCGTCGGCGCAGTAGCCCGCCGGGCAGGGGTCTCCAGGCTCACCATCTATAACCGCTTCGGGTCCCGATCCGGCCTTCTGCGGGCGGTGGCAGGCGAAGCGCAGCGCCGCCGACCGGCCATTGAACCGTATCGGGGCAGCGATCCTCGCACCGAGCTTCGCGACCGGCTCGCGGCCGCCTGCACGACATGGGCGGCCGACCCCGCCCTGTTCCGTGCCCTGCCCGCTGCCGCCAGCACGGGCGAACCGGCCGCGCTGAAGGACCGAGCCCTGGCTGAGAGGCTGGCCGCCGGGGACCAGCTCCGACCCGGCTGCTCGCTCAAGGAGGCCGAGGACGTCATCGGTGCCCTCACGTCATTCGGGGTGTTCGACCGCCTGCACCAGGACGGCCGCCGGTCGCCGTCCGCCGTCGCCGAGATCCTGATGCGTTTGGCAAGCGCCATCCTGAGTCCCGCGCCGTAGGATTGACGCAGTGCGCCATAGGATCGTCGACCTTGACGGCCCGGTTCACTACATCGACTTCGGCGGCACGGGCAAGCCGATGCTCATGGTCCACGGTCTTGGCGGCAACGCCCTGAACTGGATGGCGGTTGCTCCCGCGATCGCCAAGCACCACCGAGTGGTTGCCATCGACCTCGCCGGATTCGGGCAGACACCGCTGTTCCGTCGAGCGGCGACGGTCGGAGCCAATGCGAAGCTCGTCCACCAGTTCGTCGAGACAGTGATCGGCGAGCCGGCGTCGTTGATGGGTAACTCCATGGGCGGCCACATCGCGATCCTCGAGGCTGCGGAGCATCCGACCTGGGTGACCGAATGCATCCTGGTCGATCCGGCGGTTCCCGTGCGCAAGCCGCATCGTGTGATGGTCGGCATCGCCGCGGCCATCTCGATCCCGGGCCTGGCCGAGGTCGTGTTCGAGCGCCGACTGCGAGACCTTGACCCGGAGACGCTGGTGCGGCAGATCATCGCGCTGGTCTCCGCCGATCCGTCCCGTATCGACCCGAAGATCATCGAAGCGCACGTCCAGCTGACACGCGAGCGTGGTCACCTCGGCCCGCAGAACAGCCGCGCGTTCATCCAGGCCTCGCGTTCGATCGGCCTGAGGATGGCCCACCCGCGCTTCTGGGCCCGAGTCAGGCAGGTGACCGCGCCAACGTTGGTGATTCACGGATCTCGCGATATCGTCATCCCGCTGTCCGCGGCTCGCGAGCTTGTGCGCCGCCGGCCCGACTGGACGCTGCGCGTTCTCGATGGCGTCGGGCACGTCCCCATGATCGAAGCCCCCGATCTTTTTCTGAGTGCGTTTTTTGAGTGGCTGGCCACTAGAATCACACCCGAACCCGCCGCGGTTTCATAACGGAGACGCACTCAGAATTTAACTTGGCCACGGTCTCACAACATCGCACGAGGCGGCGGGGGCGTTGGGAGGAGGTTACAGCCTCAGTCCTACCCGATCTCCGCAACCTCGGCAGCTGGGACCACATCCCGCCGATGTGGCTCGAGGGCCGCATCTATCTCGAATATCTGAGCCTCATCCGCGACCCCGTCTACCGGGGCATCGAGGTGCCCCCTGGGCTGGGGCGCCCGGTCATCCTGATCCCCGGGTTCCTGGCCGGCGACTGGACCCTGCGGACTCCGTTCGGCTGGCTGCGTCGGGTCGGTTACCGGCCTCAGCTGGCCGGCATGGCATTCAACGTCATGTATTCGGAGGTCATGCTGCGGCCTCTCCTCGATGCCCTCCAGCACCTGCAGCACCGGACCGGCGCCCGCGTCTCGCTCGTCGGCCACAGCCGGGGCGGGGTGCTGGCGAAAGTGCTCTCGCATCGCAAACCGGACCTGGTCGAGCAGGTGATCACGCTCGGTTCGCCGATCAACGACCCATTCGACATCCATCCGCTGACGATGGCCGGCGTGCGGGCCGCGCATATGTACAACGTCTTCCGCTACGGGCACCCTGCATCGGTCGAGATGCGCTTCCTGCGTGACCTCGCCGCGCCGCCGAAGGTTCCCACCACGTCGATCTATTCGCGATCGGACGGCGTCGTCAACTGGCGTGCCTGCTTGCGCCGCGACGTCAACGCGATCGAGGTCAAGGGCAGCCACGTTGGACTCGCTCTCAATCCCGAGGTCTACCGCATCCTCGCCCATCTCCTTCCGGCCCCCTGGCGGGCGGCTTGATAGTCCAAACAGGACTCGGCTTGCTGTATAAGCTGGATGCCCAATGAGTAAGAGGAAGCGCTCCCCCAAAGAAGGCACCCCGTCGACGCCGGCCGAAGACAGCGAAGGCGAACCGACAGTTCACGTTACGTCCGACATGCTCGCAGGCAGCCCGGACATCTTTGCGCCGGGCAAAGCCAAGCCGGCGGAGGAAGCCGTGCCGGCGGCGATGAGCGCCGACGAGGCCCCGGCTGAACCCGAGGCTCCGGTTGTGGAAACCGCTCCCCCTTTCGAAGAGCCGCCGCCCGCCCCGACGGCCGAAGAGCCGCCAGCCGCCCCGATGGCCACTCCAACACCTGCTCCGGCGTACCAGCCGCGGCCCCCCGCGTTCGCGCCGGCTGCGGCTGCGGGCAGTCGAGCCGGAACGAGCGTTGCGCTTGGTGTCGTTCTGGTGGTGCTCGGCGCATTCGCGCTCATCGTCCAGTTCACCGGCTTCGACGCCGGCGGCAGCTGGCCGCTGTTCGTGGTCATCCCGGGCCTGACGCTGCTGGTGATCGGCTTCATCAGCCTCGGCACCGGCGCGCTCATCCCGGGCGCGATCCTGACAGTGATCGGGCTGATCCTCGCGTACATGAACACGACCCAGGATTGGCCCGCGTGGGCGTTTGCGTGGCCTCTGGTCGCCCCCGGCGGCGTCGGCCTCGGGATCTTCCTGCAGGGCTTGCGTAAGCACGACTCGCACCTGCTCCGGCAGGGCCGCGTCCTCATGTTCGTGGCCGCCCTCATCTTCATGATCGGCTTCGTGATCTTCGGGACCATCTTCAAGATCAGCGAGGTCGATTACGGATGGTTCGGCAGGGCCGCGCTGCCGACGCTGCTGATAGTGGTCGGGATCGTGCTGCTCGTACGCAGCATCCAGCGGAGCCGAAGCGCCTAACGAGTATTCGCCAGCTCTTTGAACCGCCCGGCCAGCTGGTCGCGCGTGATCTGGTACTCCGAGCCGACCCGGTAGGTCCTGAAGCCCATCTTCGTATTGATGGCCAGCATGGGTGCGTTCGAGCTGGCATTGTCGGTGGTGAACCACTCGGCCTTCGGATACAGCTCGCGCAGGTGAATCGCCATCGCCGCCTTCAGCCACTTGCCGAGTCCGCGCCCGCGCGCATCCCCCCGCACACCGGTGAAGCCCTGGTGAACGATGTTGGGGCTGTAGGGTGCATAAAACATGTCCGTGATCCCAGAGATCGTGCCGTCCGGCTCGCGGGTCATCATCCAGTGCCCAACCTGGCCAGACAGGTCCATGCGCGCGAACCACTCGAGCAAGATCGCGGGAGTGACGACGATCTCACCGTGGTCGAGATTTTCGAAGGGCATCGTGTTGAGCAGGCTGGAGAGCTGAGGACAGTAGTCGTCGAGCATCGGCTCGGGGAGCCGGCCGTCGTACGACTCGAATTTCGTCACGGGTGAACGCCGTGGACCCTCGTCGACCCAACGCCGCATCATCGCCCAGTCGACGTCGGCGAGCTTGAGGCGGTTTTCGGCACCGGTCAGCTTGGCCTCCGCTCCCAGCCACTTGAGAAACGCATGGCCGGACGGTTCCTCGGTGCCCATGCCGACGGTCGTATATCCGTTGCGATCCATGATCTCCAGCGTCAGCGGGATCCAGGTCCTACCAATGCCGCGCCGCCGGTGGTCCTTGTGTACCGAACCGTCCGCCCAGAGCAGGTGCTTGTTGGTGTCGTAACCGGGTGCTCCAGGCCTGGTCGCGCCGGCGCTGAACCAGCTCAACATCTGGCCGCCCTTCGAGATCTCGTAGCGGAAATGAAGCTCGTGAGGATCCACGCGCTTCATCTCGCCCTCCACGACTTCGTCTGGCGTGATCGGATCGTCCGGGCGCCGCTCGGCATGCCGCAAGCGGCGAAACGTGTGATAGCGCTTCCAGAAATCGGCGCCGGCGGTGGCGACATCGACCTCGACAGGATTCCAACTGGTCATGGAATGGAGAGGATAATCCCTCGCCAATGTCCTCCACGCGGCGCTTCAAGGTCGGGGTCACGATCCATCCGCAGCAGTGCACGATCGGTGAGCTGCGCGACGCCTGGCGTCGAGCCGATGAGCTCGGCGTCGACAGCATCTGGTTCTGGGATCACTTTTTTCCTCTGTACGGCAACCCGAACGGCAACCAGTTCGAATGCTGGACGGTGCTCGCGGCCGCCGCGATCGACACGAGAGCTCCCCAGATCGGCCCGATGGTGACATCGATCGGATACCGCAATCCCGACCTCATCGCCTATATGGCCGGCACCATCGACCAGCTTTCAGGAGGCCGGTTCGTTCTCGGCCTTGGCGCCGGTTGGTTTGAGCGCGATTACGATGAGTTCGGATTCCAGTTTGGCGAAGCCCGAGATCGACTGCGCACGTTGAAGGAGGCGCTGCCGAGGATCAAAGACCGCATCAGGAAGCTGAAACCAGGGCCGGCCGGCCCCATGCCGATCCTCATCGGCGGTGGTGGCGAGAAGGTGACGCTTCGGCTGGTCGCCGAGCACGCCCAGATGTGGAATGCGCTGGGCGATCCCGACGAGTACGCGCATAAATCGAAGATCCTCGACGAATGGTGCGGGCGCATCGGTCGCGATCCTCGTGAGATCGAGCGCACGGCCAACGTCAATGTGAAGTCGCCGCGCGAGATCCAGGAATGGCTGGATGCCGGCCTGCAGCATTTCGTGCTGCGGCTGGCGCATCCATTCGACACCAAAACGCTCGCGCGCGTACTCGAGCAGTCGCGCGGCTAAACGCGGTTCGACTCTCCCGGCCGCGGCCGACGGAACGGCGGCGCCTCGGCATCGAGCGCCAACCGCTGCCACTCTCGCATCGCCTGCAGCAACTGCTCTGTGGGCACGCCAAACGCATTGCGAATGGCGCCGTCGTAGTAGGAGAGTCCACGCAGGCGCTGGAGGATAGATTTCCGCGTGCTGACCAGAGCGCGGTTGACGCGGAAGAAGATGACATTCGGTCTCAGCTTCGGATCCTGCCACTCGCCCGCCTCGGACATCCTGGTGCCGCTGAACGCACCCATGCGCGCCCCGACGAGGTCGGTGACGTGGACCCAGCGCACGGAGCGTCCCGTTCCTCGCAGGCCCAGCTTGAAGCCGTCCTTCATGAGGGTCAGAGGCTCGCCCATGCCCTGCATCGCCGTGAAGTAGAAGGCGTTCAGCCCCACCATGACGAGCACCGCCAGCGGCGCCAGCCATGGAAAGCCGCGGTTGGTGAAGATGCCAAGGCCGAGAGCGAAAGGAAACGCCGCCCAACCCACGATGCGAAGGACGCGTGCAAAGGGCGGCAGCGACGGCGCCAGCAGCACCACGTCGCCTTCGTCCCTCGGGCCGATGATCGTCGTGCGTCCTGGGCGCCTGCGCCATGACTCGCTGACCCGGATGGCGGCCGCGGTAGCCCCACCGATGCCGACGACGTAGACGACCAGAAAGGCGACCGTGATCACCAAAAGGAGCTCGCGGCCGTCCACCTGCCGGATTGTAATTGGGCCAACTCCATTCGCCACCGCACAACCAATCGGCATGCTTTTTGTGGGCCGCCTACTAACCCATCGGGTGCGCACGGCCTAGCATTCGAGACACCACACCCTCTTCGCGGCGCGAGCCTCCGGCCGTCATCGGTCGGGGGCTCGTGTCAATTCAAGGCCGAATGCAAGCATTCGGCCTTGGGTCGGAGTAACACCTGGCCCGGAGGCGTTTGGAAGGTGCACGCCTCGGGGACGGCCGGGGTAAACCCGGCCTACAGCTCAACCTCGGGATCTACCAAACTGGCTAGGCTGCTTTGACCGCGTTCACCAGCTTCCTCACCGGGCAGGCAGGCCAGGCGGCTGGGTTGGAGTAGCACTTTGTCCCAGGCGATTGGAAGGTGCACGTCTCGGGGACGGCCGGGATTAACCCGGCCTGGTGCTCCACCTTGGGTTCTAGGAAATTAGTTAGGCTGCTTTGACCGCGTTCACCAGCTTGGTCAGGGAATCCTTGGCGTCGCCGAACAACATGATGGTCTTGGGATCGTAGAGAAGATCGTTGTCGATTCCCGCAAAACCCGGCCGCATCGATCGCTTCAGGAACACGATGTTCTTTGCCTCGTCGGCATTCAGGATCGGCATGCCGAAGATGGGGCTGCCGGGCGAGGTGCGCGCTGCCGGGTTGACCACGTCGTTGGCGCCCACGACGAGAACCACATCGGCATCCTTGAACTCGTCGTTGATCTCGTCCATCTCCTTCAGCTGCTCGTAGGGCACGTTCGCCTCCGCAAGGAGCACGTTCATGTGGCCGGGCATGCGGCCCGCGACCGGATGAATGGCGTAGTCAACTTCGACGCCTTTCTTCTCGAGCAGATCCGCGAGCTCACGCACGGCGTGCTGCGCCTGCGCCACCGCAAGCCCGTATCCCGGGACGATGATCACGCGCCGGGAATATGCGAGCAACGTCGCCAGGTCTTCGATCGAGCTGGTCCTGACGCTGCGCCCTTCCTTCCCGGCCGCCGCTCCGGCCGTCGTCCTGACCTGGCCGAAAGCTCCGAAGAGCACGTTCCGGAGCGAGCGGCCCATCGCGTCGCTCATCAGCTTGGTGAGCAGGCTGCCGGAGGCGCCGACCAGCGTGCCGGCGACGATGAGAGCGAAGTTGTTTAGCGTGAACCCGCTGGCGGCGACCGCCAGCCCCGTAAAGGCGTTGAGCAGCGAGATCACCACCGGCATGTCGGCGCCGCCGATGGGCAATACGAATGCGACGCCCAGGATGAGCGCGAGCACCATCAGCGACAGGAACGAGAAAGGAATCGAAGCGATCGCCAGCACGGCGATCACGAAGCCGATGATCGCGGCGGCGATAAGGCCGTTCACCAGCTGCTGTCCGGGGTACGTGATCGGCGTGCCGGTCATCAGCTCCTGCAGCTTGGCAAAGGCGACCAGGCTGCCGGCGAACGAGACGGAACCGATGACGATGCTGAACACGCTGGGCAGCGCTTCGTTGATCGGTGGGTGGGAACCGAACGTGAGCAGCTCGGACACCGCGACGAGGGCGGCCGCGCCGCCGCCGGCGCCGTTGAAGAGCGCCACCATCTGCGGTATCGCGGTCATCTTGACCTGGCGGGCTCCAATGGTGCCCACCGACGCGCCGACGAGCACACCGACCAGGACGATGACCGCGCCCGCGCCTGTGAAATGCAGCTGCGGCACCGTCGCGCCGAGCGCGATGACCATGCCGGCGGCAGCGGTGTAGTTGCCGTTGCGGGCCGTCCTCGGCGAGCTGAGCTGCCTTAGACCGAGGATGAACAGGATCGCTGCGAGGAGATAAGCCAGCGCATAGAGCGTCGTCATTTGATGTTTGCGGTCTCCGCCGTCTTCGCAGCGGCTTGACGGCCCTTGAACATCTCCAGCATTCGATCGGTGACGACGAAGCCGCCGACAACGTTCGTCGTCGCGAGGACGACGGCCAGGAATCCGAGGATGACAGTGACCGGGGAGTTGGCGCCCGCAGCAATGAACAGCGCGCCGACCAGGATGATGCCGTGGATCGCGTTGGTGCCTGACATCAACGGGGTGTGGAGCATCGTCGGCACCTTCGAGATGACCTCGATGCCGACGAAAACAGCCAGCACGAAGAAGGTCAGCTCGTTGAGAAGCTCGTTGGTCATTTCGCGGTCGCGGCGACCAGCTGCTTGGCGCGCTCGTTGACGATCTCGCCGCCGTGCGTCACGCAGCTGCCCTTGGTGATCTCGTCCTCGAAGTCGAGCACGATCGCCCCGTCCTTGACCAGATGCAGCAGCAGGTTGGCGACGTTGCGCGCGTAAAGCTGGCTCGCGTGCAGCGGCATCGTCGAGGGCACGTTGCGGGTGCCGATGATGGTCACCCCGCCGACCTCGACGTCCGTGCCGGCCTTCGTCAGCTCGACGTTGCCGCCGGTTTCCGCGGCCAGGTCGACGATGACAGAACCGGGCCGCATGCCCTTGACCATCTCGCCGCTGACCAGCAGCGGCGCACGACGGCCGGGAACCGCGGCTGTGGTGATGACGACATCGGACTTGGCGATGTGCTCGCCGATCAGCTCGCGCTGCTTGCGAAGGAACTCCTCGGACTGCTCCTTGGCGTACCCGCCTTCGCCCTCTTGTGTCTCCAACGGCAGCTCGATGAACGTAGCGCCGAGCGACTGCACCTCTTCCTTGACCGCCGGGCGAACGTCATAGGCGGAGACGACGGCGCCGAGCCGGCGAGCGGTCGCGATCGCCTGCAGGCCGGCAACCCCGGCGCCCATGACCAGCACCCGCGCGGGCGGAACCGTACCGGCCGCGGTCATCATCATCGGGAAGAACTTGCCCAGCCGGCCGGCTGCCATCAGCACCGCCTTGTAACCGGCCGCCGACGCCTGCGAGGAGAGCGCGTCCATCGACTGCGCTCGAGAGATACGGGGCACCAGCTCGAGGCTGAACGCGGTCACTCCCTGCGCGGCAAGGGCGCGGACGATGTCTCCCTGC